>NZ_CEXLVS010000048.1:0-20592 GCF_982684285.1 Salinicola sp.
GCGTCTCGCCGCGTCCGACATCATCAAGCCGTGCCAACGCGGCTGTTAGAGTCCTGTCTCGTTTCACTGCTCTATCCAATGTCCCCCTGCCTTTTGTCGGTGAGGCCGCAAAAGACAGTCGATGACGCACGCCCCAGCGTCGCTTTACATGTTGGCGTCATCTGAGGCTAAGTTGCTCGTCCACCATCTGGAGACGGGGATATGCATATGTCTTTGATCGACCGGCGAAAGCTGCTTACCGGCGACGGCGATGCTGCCGTTGGCGCTCACTTCGCTACCGACGTTGGGGAAGACGGCAAGCGCCTCGGAAGGCGACGTCCAGCGCAAGCTGGAAGCGCTTGAGCAGCGTCACGGTGGCCGCTTGGGGGTCGCGCTCATGAACGCCGCCACCGGCGAGGTGGTCAGCCTTCGAGGCGACGAGCGCTTCCTGTTCAACAGTACGATCAAGGTACCTATCGTCGCCGCCGTACTGGCACGCGTGGAGCGTGGCGAGGAATCACTGGATCGTCGTATCGAGGTAAGCCAGTCCGACTTGGGCGGCTGGACACCCATCACGGAAAAGCGAATCGGCAGCCCGGGGATGACGATTGCCGAACTCAGTCAGGCGGCCGTGGCCTGGAGCGACAATGCGGCGGTAAATCTGCTGATCGAGAGCGTCGGCGGTCCCGAGAGCGTTACCGCCTTCTTGCGCGGTATCGGCGACGACAAGACGCGGCTGGACCGAATGGAGCCGGCGCTCAACGAGCACGACCACGAAGGTGACGAGCGCGACACCACGACGCCCCTGGCAATGATGCAGACGCTGCGTAAGCTGTTGCTGGGAGAGGCGCTGTCTCCCTCGATGCGCCACCAGCTCGCGTCATGGATGATCGAAGGCAAGACCGGCGACGCCCGCCTGCGAGCGGGGATGCCGGCAGGATGGCTGATCGGCGAGAAGACCGGCACCAACGCCGTCGGCAACGCCAATGACATCGGCATCGCCTGGCCAGCGGACAGAGGCGCGGTGATCGCCGTGGCCTATACCTGGCTGCCGCAGGCGAGCAAGGCCCAGCAAGATCAAGTCATCGCCGAGATCGGGCGCCTGGCCGCGTCTGTCTAAACGCCACTGCCATGGCTCACATCCCATGAAGCCCAAACCCGGTCGCTCGCCAAGGGGAAAGTGGTTGACCACAGGAGCAGGCAAGTGCCTCGATTTTTGGCGCCATCAGGATTCTATATCCGAACTTGAGAACATGTTTTTATATATTTTCTAGGATTCGATAATCCCGATATACCTTCCGATATACCTCTCAGCCTCGAAAGCTACCCGTGTGGTTACTCATCGCACGACTCGTGGCCACGGCTCCAAGCGGCCAAGCAAGCTCACCTGAGATTACTGTGTGCCCCACAATGATCGCCCATGGGTTTTCAACTGCTGCCAGGGGTATCGATACATGTCAATTCAAGTGAGAGAACCGAGAGGGACAGACATCGGGGAGATCTTTGCCATTCGAACCAGCGTGGCGGAGAACCATCTTGCGTTCAACCAGCTCACCGAAATGGGCGTCACTCTGGAGGCCACCGCTTGAGTAGGGTTCAACAAATTTTTCCATTAACCTAATCCTTTAGACACGAGCACCTCATTGAAGATAGGTTATAGCGCTTACTGCACACGTAGCTGCGGGCTGTCAGAGAAGCTGTAGTCAGGTAGCCATCGTTACGATTGTGACTGCTAGCTCACTTGTATTCGAGGTCCGGTTTTATATCGTTCATTGTCGTCAATCATTTCCTCAGCGAGCGCGAAATGATCTTTTTCGCAAAAAATATACTGTTCGGCGTAAGATACCTGAAGACTGTTTAGGAACCTAACATTGTCAGCTGATTGAGTCATCGCGGTACCATTTTCGTAGGCCTCGCCAAGCTTAATCAAACCAAAAGTCTGTTCTAAGTATTTCAATAGATGAGGATTAGTGCTTATAAGTCGCTTAACTTTCTTCTTCGCTTCCACTGCTGACTCAGCAATCGAGGGGCAAATTAATGCGAGAGTCAGCGTCGATGACAAAGGAAGGTGAACTTGTATCCCTTTAAGCGCAACTCCTAGGTTTCCGAAAGCACCCATGTCAATGTGGTTATATAATGTCACCGGATTATCGGAGATGAAAAATGGATCTCGAGCTTCTGTCTCGTACAGAATCCAAGATTTAGCCTTCAAGTGTCTGATGGTATCCTTTTGATCTAATATCAAATTGAAAAACATTGCTTTACGTTCAGTTGATCCTTCTGAGCCGAGCTCTGATTCCATCTGATCGAGGGTTGCACCAACTTTTGACAGCTTTCCAGAAATAGCGCTGACCATGTGGTCTATGCGCATAAATTCACCATAGGATCTCGCTCTCTGCACTGCTACAAATGTGGCAATGTTTAGCCGATCTTTATCAGAGAGCCAAGCAATGTTTCGCTTCTCTATGATTCTTTTTATTAGTGGCGCAGCCTCAGTTTCATATATCCCAAGAATAGGCTCCAAGCTTGCCCTTTCTGGGTGGTCTTCAATGTTGTAAAAAGAGTTTCTAGTTGTTGCATCGAACACCGACTGTTGAAATTTTCGTTGATTAAGTTTGTCAAAAGTATACAGCTTTCTCTTTTTCCCTTTTTTCCTCGGCCAAATTTGTCCAGCAGAAAACGTGGCACCGTGTGCTGCTTTTTGACATCAGTAGTGGTTTTGAACTCGTTGTTCATTTAAATCCTCAATATGAATTATTGCTTTTGTAAGTTTGTATGAAGCGAAGCTAGTGCGGCATCTATCATCTGGAAAACATTAATGAAGCGGTTAGCCCAATCTAAGCTTTCTTCAGCCTCTGCGAGAGAAATTAGTTTGGCCTGCACTTGCGACTTATTACTATCCTTCACTTTAAATGGTTCCAGTTCACCACTAGCGTCAACTGAAAATGAATCGAACCATGACGGATGTTCTTTATGAATAGTGATAATCCAATCGTCAGGAAAGAGTCCTTCAATAGCAAAGCGTGAACGCACTGAGACAAAATTCCTGTTTGCATCGAATGGAATTGATTTTCTTCCAAAATAAGCTTGCAGGTTCCTTCTCTCTTGCTCTCCTGCCTCATCGCCATCAAATACTGTCACACACGCGTATTCTTGCTGGATAAATTGGTAGGTTGCCCTAAGGAAACCCGATAAGTGTTTAACACCTCCAAAGTCCTCGAACTTTGATTGCCGAACAGAGGAAAAAGGGTAGTTAGCTTCTGGCAGTTTATCGAGAATCCATCCAAATATTTCGCGGTCTGTGGGACCTTCCACAAACACGTTAAAGATAGCCAGGTTATAAAAATCGCCAAACTTAATCCCGAGCGCACCTCGGATCGCAGATACTGCCTCTGAAAATGTTTTGTAGCTTTCAATTTCTGTTCTGTTGTTTGAATTCAGACGTGTGCCGCTTACATGATTTGGGTTTTGTGGAACGAACGCCATAGAGTGAGTGGTTTTAATAACGGTTGAATCTTTAGCCAAGTTGTCCAGAATATAATTGCAATTCGCGGCAAGGTCTGGATGCAAATAAGATTCTGGCTCTTCGAGTAACCACAAAGACTCTCGCCCCTCCGATTTTTCTTGTTTCGTGATCCATCGAAATGCCGCTAGAAGCGCCGTGGATTGAATCCCCATTCCTTTCTCGTGTATTGGCGTCTTTTGGGGATCTGAGATCATGAAGTCAAAACCAGAAACCAAAGCTTCGACAGATTGGCCTGGCAGCGAAAAGCTGGCTTCGTACTCCGAAAGTTTAGCACTCTTTAGCTCGTTATTTAACGCATTCGCGGCCTCATCCAAGCTTTTATTTATTTCTGAAAGATGCGGCTCGATTACCTTCGACACTTTGCGGCGAAGAAAAGGAGTTAGAAGATCAAAATAGATTTGATCAATGCTTTTTGCAGAAGGTACATAATGAAGGCTAAACATGTCAATAAGGCGATTAAGAAGGGCTATGTGGGTTCGAGAATACTGGGCTGCTTGTGCACTAGGCTTCGGCCTTTTAACGTTAGGGAAGAAGCTGTACACTGGCGTGTTAGCATCAGTAAAGTAAAGAGTCAGGTTTAGCTGGCTGCTAGTTCTCGCGGTACCCTGTAATTGGTGCAGCTCGTCGATGCTGTCATAGATTTCTCCTTCTGTTTCGGGGTCTCCATCAAAAGTTGCAGTAATGCTGGTTCTGGCTTTTCCAACGCCAAATGTCAGATCGTTCCCCCGCTTGTAGCCATATGTGTTTGCTTGACCTGTAAATAAAACTTGGATTGCTCTCAGGAGATTGGTTTTTCCAGAATTGTTAGGTCCGACCAGAGTCATTCTGCCGGGTATCGAAAAGTGTTGTTCGGCTTCAATTGATCGAAAATTACGGACGCGAATTTCAATTAGCTTCATTATTTTTCCATTGTCTATTTCTGTTTTTCTGAATACTAGGTGGCGCGTGTATTTTCGCTTAACTGAGCGCGTTCGATCAAAAAACCTGATGTCCCAGCCCCAGCACATCATTTGATAAATTTTGGTTATATTTACGAGCTCGCAGCCTTTGCCTGCATGTGCGCTGTGAGTCGGAATCTGTCAACTTTTTTAAACCCTGTTAGAAACACTTTTATATCAATTTGCCATGTCCCGTTTAACTTCTCTTTCAAACGTCCCCCGTCTTTCGTCGGGTAGTCTGCAGAACGCATCATTTCGCACTATTTCTTCGGGCCCTTAATCGGGCCGCTGCTCCAGCACTGGCGCGACTTGGCTTCCTCTGCAACGCTGCATCAAAACCAACCCATTTAGCGCGCAGGCGGGGCGGGGAGTCGACAGCGCGCCAGCGGTGCCGGCGTCAATCCCGCCGATTCAGGCCTCAGAAACGGCAACGGCCAGCCTCCCTGTCGCCATATAGGAACACTTAGCACGATTCAGGCTTTTTAAGGAATCCTCTAATCGCCTAATGCGCATGGGAGTGTCGCGTTTGAGTACGTCTCTCTCATTCACGACCGGCAGTAGCGAGTACAACGGCATAAACCGTATGAATCTTTAGGGCTGTGTGAGGGTACATAGGCACGGCAGTGGCCAGGCTCACAGCCGTTTTTCACCCAGGTGATTATCGTCCCGTGATGCGGGCCGAGAGCGGAGGGAGGGGCCAGCGATGGCAGGGGGGTAGAGCCTTTGTGCTGTCGATAGTGTCGTTCGAGCATCGGGAGCTGTGGCGACGGTCTGATATTCCCGGATCAGGCGACGATCTCGCCGCGGCGTATCGCGATGCTGATGGCTTGGGCCGTGGTCGTGACGCCGAGACGTTGGCGGATTCGCCTCAGGTGGTTTTCAACGGTTCGTTCGGAAAGACCGAGTATCGCGGCGATCTCGGTCTGACGACGGCCGGCGGCGATCCATGTCAGTACTTCACGCTCGCGGCCGGATAGACTGCGGGTGGCGCCGTTCATGGGCGCTTCGAGTAGTTGCCGAGCCCTGAAGAAAGCGGCGTTTGCCACCAGCCCGATGGCGAGCCTTGCCTGGGGTGAGGCGTCGATCGTCTCTCCGCCCAGGCTCATCGCGCCTTCGAGCCCCAGGGGGCCGAACACTGGGACCTGGATGCCATTGAGCCCTGGCCCACGGGGTAGGCGGACCACACGATAGCGCTCGCCACTGACATCGGTCGTTTTGGTCCAGAAGAACGGCTCACGCGCTTCGAAGATATGGCGAGTCACCGGGCAGCGGCGGACATAAGTTTCCGCGTCGACGGTCTGCCCGTCGCCGAGCCAGTCGCCCTCGACCCAGTAGATGCGCTCGATCAGGTCGTCGCTCGAGGTGGAAGCCGAGAATAGAACGAAGCGGTCATAGCCGAACTGTCGGGCGAAGGTGCGCACCTCCGTCTGGATTTTCGCCAACGTCTCAGCGCCCTCGATAGCGAGGGCGCTGTTGATGGCCGAAGTGGCCGGCGTGGATGACACCATCAGCCAGCCAGCTCCTCGAGCATGACCTGGGCTGCCAGCTTGCCCAGGGCGTTGGCGGCCAGCGGGCTGTCACCGGTGATCAGATGGCGATCCCGGTGGACGGCACCGGAGATGTCGTCATTGATGATCTCGAAACCCAAGGCCTTCAGCTTCTCGCCGAATTTCCAGGTCAGGTGGCCTGGCATGTAGCCGATGTCCGGTGTGGTGGCGTCGAGGGAGTCCGGGAAAGCGCAGATCTTGTAACCGCGAAAGATGTCGCTGTCACCGACTGCCAGGAGGGCTGCCGGGCCGTGGCAAAGCGAGATGACGAAGCGATCCTGGTTGGATGCCCACTCCAGGGTGTCCCGCACGTCCTGGCTTTCGGGCAGGCCGATCAGCGCGCCGTGTCCGCCCGGAATGAAGATCGCCGCATAGCCATCCAGCCCATCCGCGACGACATCGGCCAGCTTCAGCGGCTGCTTGAACTGCTCGTGATAGCTGCCGAAGAAGCGCTTCACCTCCTCGTCTTCGGACGGCATCGCCCAGTACTCGAACTTCACCGGATTGCCCGAGACCGTGGCCACGTCGAAGGAAAAGCCCGCCTTGTCGAGATGGTACATCGGCAGCAGTGTTTCCACCGGGTGGTTGCCGGTGGAGAAGAAGCTACCGTTGTCGGTCAGCAGGTAGCGCTCGTCAGCCCCGATCATCAGGATTTTCTTGTCGCCCTTGTAGGGATTGGGGTAGTCGGCTCCGCCAAGGTCGGACTTCGGCGCGGTGAACTGGCTCAGCGAGTAGGGCGAGGGGAAGAACGCGTTATCTTCCGCCGGGTCGCGCTGTGGCTGTTTGTCGGTGGTGTTCTGATCGCTCATCGAAGACTCCTCAGGTGTACGGGATGTCCAACACAACCTATCTCGCTTATGACCGCGCAAAAATGCGGGATATCCCTCAACGCTGAGGCGCCTGCTGTTCTCGAAGCCTGGCTTGGTCGTTGCGGTCTTGGACGGGGCCGGGGGCCTGCCGATGTACGAGTGGCGATCGAACCGCGGTCAGCTCAGTGAGCCTGCTTCCGTATACCAGCCCCTATGTACCAGCCACTACCTATGTACCAGCCACGATAGGGAGGGGCGAATCGATGGCGATCGCAAGCCTATGATTGAGAGCGCTTTCATGGGTTCTTGGAAACATCGGAAAGTCGATCTGGTGCCCCCATCAGGATTCGAACCTGAGACCTTCCCCTTAGGAGGGGGACGCTCTATCCAGCTGAGCTATGGGGGCGGAGGGCGTGACAGCGCAACCGCTGTGCATCGAGCGACGCATAGTATAAGCGCCGGATTCGCCAAGATAAACCCGCGGTAGCCATTGCGCCGGGACGCTCCGCGTTGGCATTGGTACAATGCCGCCTTCCCGATTCGAGCCATCGCTATCTCATGCCTTGTTCTGATGACTCCGCCTCGCCCTCGCGGCACGGCAACGACATCCCCGTGGGGCAGGACCGGATCTTCGACGGCCTGGCCGACAAGTTCGCCAACAGCCTCTACGCCACGGCGCGCGGCCAGATCCGTCTGGCGGTGCTCGACGAGGTGCTGTCCCACTCGCTGCCGCTGGATGGGGCGCCCGCGCTGGATGTGGGCGGCGGCCTCGGCCAGATGAGCGTCTGGCTGGCCGAGCGGGGGCATCGGGTCACCCTGGCGGAACCGTCGGCGGACATGCTGGCGGAGGCGCGGGCCGGCTTCGGCAGGCTGCCCGTCCAGACATTGCAGGCACCGATCCAGGCGTTGCCCGAACTGGCGCCGGGGCCGTGGCCATTGATCGTCTGTCATGCCGTACTGGAGTGGCTGGCGCAGCCGCGCGAGGCGTTCTCCCTCCTGAACGCGTTGCTGGCGCCGGGCGGCCGGCTCTCCTTGATGGTGTTCAATCGCGATGCGCTGCGTTTCTCCAACGTGGTCAAGGGCAATCTCGATAAAGCGCTGGAGGATCGGCTATCGGGTACCGGGCGACGCCAACGCCTGACGCCGATCTCACCGCTGACGCATGCCGATATCGAGCGCTGGTGTCGGGAAGAGGGGCTGGTGATCGAGGGCGTCGCCGGCATCCGGATCTTCCACGACTATCTGCGGGAACGCTCGCCGAGCGAGGCGCAGCTCGCGACGATCATCGAACTCGAGAAGCGCTACTGCCGGGTCGAGCCGCACTGGCGGCTGGGGCGCTACCTTCACTACCTGATTCGACGTGCCGACGGCACGAACCTCGAGGAGACGTCTTGATGGCCACGCAGTCCCCCGCGAGCCAGTTGCTGGCTCGCCAGGATGCCGATTATCGCGGCTGGCTGTGGGTCGCGCCGCCACGCGACGGCTGGCTGGAGTCGGGCGAAGGGCTGGTCTGGAGCGCGGACCTGGATGTGTGCACGGCGTGGCAGCGGGCGGGTCGCCCAGCCTATGGCGCGCTGACGCCGCCACCCTCCGAGGTGCCGGGGGCGGTACTGTTCTGGCCCAAGAGCCATGCGCTGGGCGCGTGGTGGTTGACGGCGTTGAATGCGGCGTTGCCAGCCGGCACGCCGCTGCAGATCGTGGGGGAGAACCAGGGCGGCATCAAGCGTGTCCCCAAGGTGCTGGCAAGCGTGGACCAGACGTGCCGGAAACTGGACACGGCGCGCCGCTGCACGTTGTTCGCCACCCGGACGGCGGCGGGCGCCGTCGACACGGAATCCGCCTGGCGGACATTGACGGTGGATGGCCTGACCCTGGCGACGCATCCGGGGGTCTTCGGACATGGCAAGCTGGACGACGGCACCCGGCTGATGATGGAGGCGGTGACCCGGGCGCCGCTGCCGGCCTCCGGCAAGACAGTGACCAGGGCGCTGGACGTGGGGTGTGGCGACGGCATTCTGACGGCCTGGCTGGCCAGACAGGGGTGCGAGGTCACGGCGGGAGACATCAACGCGTTCGCGGTCGAGGCGACCCGCCGCACGCTGGCGGCCAACCGGCTGAGTGGCCGCGTCGTGCAGAGCGATGTCTACGATCGTCTCGACGCCACCTTCGACGCCATCGTCAGCAACCCGCCGTTCCATCAGGAGCGCGCCATCGATTACGGGCCCGCCGAGAGATTGATCCGGGAGGCGCCGACGCATCTCGTCGGCGGTGGCAGCCTGACACTGGTCGCCAACGCGTTTCTTCCGTACCCCGAGTGGTTGCGGGCCGCCTTTGGCGATTTCGAGGTGCTGGCCGACGATCGGCGCTTCCGGGTCTATCGGGCGATCAAAGCCTGGCGTTAGTCTGCAGCTCCCTCATGGATTGCAGGGCGCGCTGATTCGCCTCGCCAACGTCCGAGGCCTTGATGCCCAGCGATGTCAGGCGTGCCCAGGGAATCTCGTTCCACTCGCCGCTCTCCAGCCGGATGGCGGTCTCCAGCAGCGTGCCGACCGGCCCATCGTGATGCAGCAGGGCAGCCGAGATCGAAGCGTGCAGGGGGAGCGATTCGACGAGCTCCTCCAGAGGGCGATTGAAAAAGGCTTCCAGATAGGAGAACAGCCCCGAGATGAAGGCCTTTTCGGCCAGGTCCGGGTCTCCGACGGCCAGTTCGCGGCACAGGCAGGCGCGTGAAAGCGCCAGCTGCTGCAGCGATTCCGGCTTGTCCTCCATCTCCGACAGCGCCAGCAACGTCGCCAGGCTGCGGATACGGTGGGTGCCGATCAGGGCCACGGCCTGACGCAGCGAGGTGATGTTGATCTGACGCTGGTACTGCACGGTATTCACCAGCCGCAGCAGTCGTACGCCCAGCGTCGGGTCGCGTCCGATGGCCGACGAGATCTCGCCCACGCTGACCTTGGGTTTGTTGAGCGTCGCGATGAGCTTGAGGATGGCGAGGCGATCGGTCGTGACTGCGGCCCCATGAACGAGCTGGGGGCGAGCAAGGAAGTAACCCTGGAACAGATCGCAACCGGCGTGCTGGCAGCGCTCGAGGTCCTCCTCCGTCTCCAGCTTTTCCGCCAGGATCCTGATCTTCGGATAGTGTCGTCGCAACTGGCGGACGATGTGATCGAACCCTTCCTCGCTGTAGTGCGGGTACTCGAGCTTGACGATATCCACGAGCGGCAGGCAGGGGTGGGTGGCATCGGCTTCGGCATAGTCGTCCAGCGCCAGCGTGAATCCCCGCTGCCGCAGCAGTTCCAAGCGGTCGCGGATGGCGTCGTCGAACGGCATGTCCTCGAGGAGCTCGACGACCAGCCGGGAAGCGTCGAACGGCAGGTCGTCGCTCAGCGTCTCGGCCGTGAAATTCACGAACAGCGGCTTTCCCTGGCTGACCGTGTTCAGATCGCCCTGGGTAAAGGCATTCAGCAAGACCGTGCTGGTCGCCCGGTTGCCATCGAATGGCGTCGGCATGGGGCCGCCATCGGTGGGGCGGAACAGAAGCTCGAATGCGACGATGTCCAGGGAGGCGTCGAAAATCGGCTGTCGGGCGAACAGGACCGCCGGTGCTGGGTGTTCGGAAGCCTCCTGCATGGGCTGTCCTCGGTGGGTCTGATTCATGTCGATTCGTTGACGCCATGGCGGTCGAGTTTGTCTATCGACCGCTACGCCACTTTCTGAATCTCCGCTGATTCATTCGAAGGTCTGGCCGCTCGTCACTGGAGATCGCGATCCGTATAGCGAATATCGGTCACGATATAGTGTGTCTCGCCGCCGGGGGCCGCGACCACGACGTCGTCGTCCAGCGCTTTTCCCAGTAGCGCCCGGGCCAAGGGCGCATCGACGCTGATCCAGTGCTTGGCGGTGTCGGTCTCGTCATGGCCGACCAGGCGCACGCAAAGCTCCTCTCCATTGTCGTCCTCCAGCGTGACATAGGCGCCGAAATAGACCTTCCCCGTATCCGCCGGCAGGCGGTCGACGACCTGCAGCTCATCCAGGCGCTTGCGCAGATAGCGGATTCGCGCGATGACCCGGTTGAGTTCCTTCTTGTTATAGGTGTAGTCCGCATTTTCGCTGCGGTCACCCAGGGCAGCGGCTTCACCGACCTTGGTCGATAATTGGGGTCGCTTGACGCGGGAGAGATGGTCGTGAATCCCCTGGAGCCGATCGAATCCCTGTGGCGTGATCAGGTTGCTCTTCTTTTCCTGACGCGGATCCTTCTTGGGATCGCGCCAGCGGGTCATGTTTCGTCCTTGCATCGAGGTGGCATCTCCAACGGCCTGAGGATGGCGGTAGCCTAACGCGAATGCCGGCATCATCGCCACGATGCCGGCACTCTGCCATTGGCCTCGAGACCTCGCTCTCAGCCTGGTCGTGATCGTTTAGTGGAAAAGAGTCAAGAAAGAGGGCGGTTTAATCTGAATCAATTTTCGCCGGAGGGAAGTTGTTCATAGATTTTTCCCGATGTCTCAAATGCAGATCACCGGGCGACTCGATGATCTGAAGATCCGGGAATAAACCCAGGACACGGAAAGCCTTGTCGAACGTGGTCAGTCGTGTGCTGATCTCGATATCGAAGAAATTCCTCGCGCTGGAAGGTGTCAAGTCCATGACCCGGAAGAACTCATCGCGCGACCACCCCTTGTCGATCAAGGCGTTCGATATCTCGACCTTGAGTCGTGTGCCGAGCGGTGGGTGCCAGAGATTGTCCTCATCTTCCGCGCTGGATGTCTGAGGAATGAATTCAGCCGAGGATAGATGGCTCCCGATGATCAGACTCAAATTCTTGACGCTCAAGCGAGACAGGTCGTCCAGTTCCTTCGACGTGGCCACGAATCTTGGCAACTCCCGACACGTCGCGATATATCCGGCTCTATCCCTGGAGACTTGGATCTTGTATCGCATCTTTTTCCTGCTCAAGCCGTTTTCTTGCGGGTTATTATTTTTTCTAATCTAGGCGCTGCTTTTCACCAACGCCATAATATGGGTTAGTTTTTCCCTGGGAATTGAGAAATTTGGTTCTTTTACAGGAGCGGCCTGCCGCTCGAAAAGGGGAGGGCCGACCCCGGTGGCATTTCGCCGGCGCAGGGCCATACGGAGTGGATCTGGTTCAGGACCGGCCCGCTTTGGGGCTTGGCAGGCGTGCGGGCTGAATCCACCGATAGATCCTGGCTCGGGATTCGGTAGTGAGGGGGTGAACGAATTGCTTCATCGCCAGGTGATCTTGCTATCGTCTACCAGGCTGCCCCCCATGGGATAGCGCATCCCGAGCGTGCGCGGACCGCCCCCGCCGGCTGCCATGGCAATGGTGGAGGTAGGCGGTGCCAAACCCCGATAGGGCCAACAGCCCAGCGTAATCGGTGATCTGGATGTCGCGCGAGTCTCTGTCCCGGGTCAAAAGCCCCTTCGCCTCGAGCTGGCTCAGGCATCGGCACACATGGACATTGGTCATGCCCAGCAAGTCGCCGATGACCTGCTGGGACAGGGGAAGCGACAGGTCCTTCAGTTCAGCGCGCGAGAAGTTGAGGCGTGCGTGAAGCTCCAGAATGAAATAAGCGAGCCGACTCGTGGCATCGCGACTGATCAGGTTGTTCAACCGATCCGCCATGATGTTGCACTGATGTATCGTCGTAGCGAGCACGGCATTCACCAGGCTATGGTCCTTCTGCATGAGATGATCGAGCTGCGACTTGTGCAAGGGGATGACCAAGCCTTCCGTCAGCATGATGACTTCATCGAAGCTTCCACCGGCGTGATGGTCGCGCAGGCCGACGATCTCGCCGGGCAGGTAGAGATCGATGATCTGGCGATTGCCGTCCTCGCTGACGCGGCAGGAGCACGCCCAGCCATCCTGAATCGCCAGTAGATGACGATTGTTCAGCTCACGGTTCTTGATCACGCTACCTTTCTTGAACCGACGAGGCGCCTGCTGCAGTTCAGCCAAGGTTTCGCGGTGGTCGATCGATAACGGGGTATGGTGAGAGAAAATCTCGAAATATAGCGAGTAGTCGTACCACGCTTGAGCGTTTGCAGAGACGCGCCGACAGGGATCGTGCGATCTGCTGGTGACTTCGGCTAACGAAGACATAGTAATCTACCTCGGTCGAGGCCCTGCCAAGAGACCTGGCAGGGTTGGTTTCAAAGCTTGTCTTTGAGAACCGGTTTCGCCTGATCGGCCATTGGCTGGTAATGGCCAGCATGTCGTCGAACAGCGCCTTGGCGCTGCCTCGGTATGCCGGAAAGAAGCGCACTCAGTTGCCCTGGATCTCGCCGCCTTTATGACCCGCTTCGGACACCCTCTTCGGATCGTTCTTGAGGCTGCCGGAACTCTCCTGGCCGCCATCGTGGCCGGCTTCGGCGGCCTTCTCACGACCGTTGTGGAAATCACCGGGATTATGATTAGCCATTGCAGAATCTCCTTTGAGATTGCAGAATCTCCTTTGAGGCTGTCGTCTGATAAATCCTTTATCAGATGTCGGGCTTGAGCCGTCACTGGCAATGTAGTGAGCCTGAGTGGGCTTTGTCAGGCCCATCATGTTTTTAGATGTTATTAAATGAATTTCGGAAACGCCGTTCTATTATCGCGTTCGATATGGGCCGCTTTTTTGCTTCGTATGTACATGATTTGCACCATTTTATTTTTATATATCCGCTATTTATCGTGGGTTATATATTAAAATGGATTTCTCATGGTGCTCATGGGCAGTGCTGTTTTTCGCTGTTTTAGAAGGCTTTTTCGGCACTGAAGTCAAACCCTGTCCGGTAAAGTCAGTTACAATTTTCCTGGGGGCGCTTTATCAATTGAGGGGCTCCGCTCGAGCCCATCCTTGCCCAGTGCGGGAACAAGGGGAGACAGGTAGCGATGCCCGGCGTTCCGCGCCGTGGCGGCCTATCTGATGGTCCGGCTGGCGGGATACCTGCTACCCTGGCAGCTGGCCGCCAATGCCGTAGCGTCCCTGGGCCGCTCGATACCGCGTTGCTGGTGGCGATGCGGCCCGGCCTTGGGCTAAAAGGTTCGGTTGTCGTCGTGTCCAACCCCGCGTAGCGTCCGACAGGCGTGTGCCATCAGGAGAGGCACACCCCTTCGGGTCGACGGCCCGGTTCATCCAACCATGTGGAGGGATACCCTATGTGTTACTCCAATGCTTGATTACTGTTTCAATCGCCTTGCCAAATTCACGACGCTATCCGCTGAAGAGAAGAGCGCTTTTCGGGACGCCATCGATAACGAAGTCAGCTATGCCCGAGGGGAGAATATCCTTTCTGCTGGCAAGGAACCCACGACGATTCATGTCATCTATCATGGCTGGGTCAGTCGATATAAATTACTCGATAACGGTCGTGAACATATCATGGCCTATCTCATCCCCGGAGACATGTGCGATATCCATGTCACTCTGCTCAAGAAAATGGATCACTCCATTCGGGCAGAGACGTCGACGACCGTTGGCACCATCAGCGAAAAAAGCATCAACCATCTATTGGGACATTATCCCAACCTGGCCAGGGCACTGTTCTGGTCGATGATGGTGGACGAGTCCATCACACGGGAGTGGGTGATCAATCTGGGCGGGCGTTCGGGCGAGGTCAGGATCGCTCATTTTTTCTGTGAGCTATTTCTTCGCAGCCAGGCGGCGGGGCTCACGAGGGAGAGTAGCTTTCACTTGCCTATCAATCAGATAAAATTGAGCGAGACCATGGGATTGACACCGGTGCATACCAACCGCGTGTTGCAGAGCCTGCGCCGGCAAGGCCTCATCGTCACGCGGAACAGTACGGTTGAAATACCCGATTGGGAACGTCTCAAGGCATTCGCGGACTTTTCAGACGACTATCTTCACATGAATTTGCTGAACGAGAGCCGGGAACCGTAGCAGGGAGTGGTTCTCCCCATCGGTTAACCTTTCCTTGCAAAACATAATGTATTTTTACCGGTATCTTAAAATAGATGAATCCTGCTTTTCCCGGGCAAGGTCATACTGCAAGCGTCAGGACGACGACGAGCCGGTATTCGACGCATCGAGCGGAAGTGTCGAATATCGGAATGCCAGGGAAGGCGCCGAGGCCCTGACAAAGGGATTTGTCAGGGCTTCACCTTGCTCGATGTCCCGGCTCGTGATTCGCGCAGCGCGACACGCGGCCCTTCCTTTTTCCGTTTCAGGATATCCCCTGCTCCAGCGAATTCAGTAACGCTCCCATGCCTTCAGGCGCCCTGGCTTTGCGTCGCGAACTGGTCTTGACGCGCATTCCGTGTAGCCAGTCGATGGTAAAACCATGCTGCTTCAGCGTGCCAATGAAGCGGACGTCTTCATGGGCGACCAACGGAGCGAAGCCCCCCACCGCGAGATAGGCAGCGACACTGACGCCGAGATTGGCGCCATGGATATGCTTCCCGGCCGTCACGGATCGACGATGGGAGAGGTATCGCCGGCGGAGTTCCGTCGAGAGCGTCGCCCAATCGAGCAGATGGACGCCGCCGCACACCGCGTCGGCACGACTGGCGAGCTGTCGTACCAGCCAGTCCGGCTCGACGATCGTATCGGCGTCGGTAAACGCCAACCAGCGCGCGCCCTGGGCTATCAGCCAGCCTGCGCCGTTATGGCGGGCAAGCCCCACATTGGTGTAGTCGACTTCGATGGTGTGGACGCCGGCCTGGCGGGCGATCGCCGCGGAGCCGTCACGACAGGCATCCAGCACGATCGCGATTCGAACGGGCTCGGATTGCAAGGCCGGATGAGCGGCGGCGACCTGTAGCGAGGCGATACAGGCGCCGAGCATCTCTTCCTCGTTGTGTGCGGGTACCACGATACCGATCAAGGCGCGGGACTCCACAGGGCTGGGTATTGCCGGGATGTCGCCAGCGTCATCTCGACTCTCCCGCCGGCACGCTTCCTGATGCCTCCCCGGACCACAGCTCGATGCGAAAGTCCGGCTCGACCAGGCTCGACCTGGCGGCCAGCCCCAGGTGCTCGTGCAGACGCTGGTGCACGGCATCGCCGGACCGGTAGCCGTCGGCGAGGGGGGGACGCCAGTGGCAGGCGATGAAATCGCCGGTGGGCCGAAGCGCGCATCGTAACGCTTGCACCGTGGTCGCCAGCGCCGCCTCGTCCAGGTAGTAACCTATCTCGCTGAAGACGATCAGGTCGAAGGCGGCCACGGGCAGGGTGGTGGGAAGCTCGCGTCGTTCGAACCGCACGTGATCGAGATGTCCGAGCCGCTTTCTGGCGCTGGCCACGGCGCTGGCGCTGGCATCCCAGCCGGTGAAGATGTCGCAGCGCTGGGCCAGCTCCGCGCTCAGGGCGCCGACCGAACAGCCGGGCTCGAAACCGTGGTGGTAGCGTTCCCGGGGCAGCAGGGCGAGGGTCAAGGCGCGCTTGCGGGCCTCGTACCAGCGGGTGTCGCATCCCCATGGGTCGGCCGAGTCGACATGGAGCCGTTCGAAATGGGCCATCAGCCGGATATCGCTCATGCCAGCACCACCTCGTGGTCCTGCATGAGACGGGAGAGCGTGGACGACGACAGGACGGCGGGCCGGCCAGTCGACGGGTCGGATTCGCACTGGCTGGCGTGCTCGATCATCGCCGCTCGCTTGCGCGCGAGTTGATCGTCATCGACGGTAACGCGCCGGGCCCGGTGCCAGGGGACACGGCTGTCGCCAGGCTCGGCCCAGTGCCACATCCAGATCGGCAGTTCGACCAGCGCCAGGCGGCGGTCGTCGGCGAGCCGGGCGCAGACGCGCCCCGTGGCCTCATGGTCCGGGTGACCGTCACCTCGCCAGGTGGTGACGAGGACGTCGTCGGGCCGCAGGAGTCGATGCAGGCGATAGGCCAATTCATGGCTCTCCTCGCCGACCCGGGTGTCGGTGAGGTGCAGCCGGATGACGTCCACCTCCTCGAGACCGAGCCGCGACAATGCCCGCCGGCTCTCCTCGGGGCGTATCCGTCCCAGCCGCTCCGGCGGCCAGGCGGAAGAGCCGGGGTGACTGCCGGTCCCCTCCGTGACCGCAACGATCAACAGCTCGCGACCCAGTGCCGACCACTGCTGCAGCAGCGCGCCGCAGCCGAGAATCTCGTCGTCGGGATGAGGGGCGACCACCACGGCGCGGAATCCGACGGGTACCAGCGTCCCGGCATCGACCGCGGGAAGCGCCGAGAGTCCTTGCCATTGCCGCCACTCGGCGAGCAACGTGCCGTCGCCGACGATTCGGCGGTCATCGGCGGCCGAGGCTGTTTCGGATCCCACTGCGTCGTCATTCATGACATCAATCTCCATCCATGGTGAGGGGGGACGTCACCGGGGGCCGTCGCCTTGTTCTCCTGGCGCCGCTGCAGCAGGTCGCGGCCTATCGACTCGAGATCCCGCTCCGCATGGGTCTGGCGGACGAAGACCGGCAGGTCCGCCATCATCCGGGCGAAGGCCGCGTCGCGGCAGTAGGGCGCGGCGCCCAGCGCCCGCCCGGCGTGCTCGATGATCGTGGCGACCATGTCGTCGATCGCGGCCCTGACCGAGAGAGCGAGAAGACGGGCGTTCTCTTGCGGATGAGCATCGACCCAGGCGGCAGCCTCGCGCAGCCTCGAAGCGCCGTTGTGCAGCGCCACCTCCACCATGCCGAGATGGGCCAGGCGATGGGGATCTTCCGGGCTGGCTCCCGCCAGCAGGGTCTCAGCGATGCGCCGCGCACCGCCCCACCAGCATGCCGCAACGCCGATACCGCCCTGCCAGAAGCCGGGGCGCCGAAGGTAGGCTCCGGGATCGCCGACCAGGGTGGCCTCGACGTTCTCGAACTCGATCTCGACGCTGGCAGTGGCGGCCATGCCCACGGCCGACCAGCCTCGCTGGGTCACCTGAACGCCGGGCCGGGAGAGTTCCACGGCGGCGAGGCAGGGGGTCTCCTCGAGCCAGCCGGTGACCAGGGCGTGAGTGACAGCGTGCGCCCCGGAACACCACGCCTTGGTGCCGTCGAGAACGACGTCGCCACCATCGACCAGCGCTCCCGACCGTTCGGACGCCGGCCTCAGCGTCAGGCGGGCGAAAGGCGGCTCCGCCGCCCAGACGCCCCAGCGTGCCGTGGCGGGATAGCGGCTGGGCTGGGATATCTCGGCGAGAATCGCCAGTGCATCGGTATGGCCCTCGAACAGCTTGGCCAGACCGAGATCGAGCGCGGCGATGTCCGACAGATGTTGCCATCGGGCCAGCGTTCTTCCCTGTGCGGGAAGATCGAGCCGGTCGAGTCGCGATGCCACGAGATGCCGAAGACGTCGCGCCAGCGACTCGGGATCGGCGGCGGGACAGGGCCAGTCGACGGTCAATCGTGGCAGCCAGTTGGCGGGATCGCTATCGGGAGGGGGGAGTGTCTTTGCCACCGTCGTCTGGGACACGGCTACCTACCTCGTCAGGCGGCTGGAGCCGCCACTCATCCATGAGAATAGTCGCTACCGGCATTTTCACCCGGCGTGGAGAACCGCGATACGCCGGGTCGAGCGCCCACCCTCGGGAGTGGGCGCGTCACGGGAAGCGCTGCCGGGCGATCTTCGACTACATCTGCTCTTTCTGAGCGCCGGAGTGCTCCCTGGCCTTGCCCAGCGAAGGAACCTGTCCCTCCGGTTCCGGCTTGTCTCGTGTCGAGTACTCCCCTCGGCCATCCAGTGAAGGTCCCCGGTTCCAGCGCCCCTCGGGCGCCTGCTTGTCGGTCAAGGTATTGAGATAGTAGTAGGAGTGCTCGGTGGCCTCGTGAGCTTCCGGAGTCGAGTTGGGGATCGGCAGGTTTTTCTCGAAACCGCCCAGCTCCTCGATGACCGCGAGCCACTGCTGCTGGTGATAGGTGTCGCGAGCGATGAGAAACGACAGGAAGTCCCGCATTCCCTTGTCGTCCGTCCAGTTGTACAGGCGGGTCGCCAACACGCGACCTCCCGACTCGGCCGCGACATTGGCCATCATGTCCGCGGCGACGTTGCCGGTCGCGTAGACATGGCTCATGTCGAATGGAACGCCGTTGGCGTTGACCGGCATGGCGGAAAGCCCGGACGACAGCAGGTGGCGGGGATTGGCGCCGCCGAGGATGGCGTTGATGATCGGATCCTTGGCGGACTCTTCCTGATAGGAGACCGGCGCTCCCTCCAGGTTGAGCGCCACGGCATGACCCAGCATTTCGATGTGGGAGAGTTCCTCGGTCGCGGTGGACATCAGCAGATCACGGATACGGTCGTCTCCTCGGGCCCCCATGGCCTGGAAGAAATACTGCATGGCGACGCGAATCTCGCCCTCGATACCGCCGATGGCCTGCTGCAGCAGCATGGCGAATTGCGGGTCGGGCTTGTCTACCTTGACGGGATATTGAAGTTTCGATGAGTGCTGAAACATGGGTCGTCTCCAGGAGAGAAGGTGGTCGGTTCCTTGACGCCTCCTGAAGCTAGTCGAATCGGATAACGGTGGTGGTAACCCAGATTAAGAAGGGCGCGGAATCGGCCGGACTTTTCATGTGGGTTAATCCTCGAGGCAGAAAGAGGCGGAAAAACGTCATCCCGCCGCCCGTCCTCGCGCCGTGGACGGGAACGGGAGGTCGCTATCGGGCCAGCCATGCGACTAAAACCCTATAGTGGTGAATTCAAACGCTCGTTAGATTGCAACGATGGCCCGTTCAGGAGTGGCACCGATGGCTCTTTCAGGTATTGCGGCAATGGAACGACAGTCGTGGCAGCGCTTTTGCTGTCACCGCCCCTGGCGCCGGCCGGTGCTGCAGGTCGGCTTGGTGCTGGCTCTCCTGTTCGCGGCGACCGCCGCCGTGGCGCAAACGCCGGACCCGACCCTGTTCTCCCTCATGCAGCGGTGGGGCAACGTCGAATACCAGATGCAGGGCGACGCCCGCATGAAGGCGTTCGAGGACCTGGCCAACGAGGCCGATGCACTGGCCAGGAACCAACCGGACAACGCCCACGTGCTGACGGCCCAGGGGGTCGTGCTGGCGTCCTACGCCAAGGCGAAGGGCGGCCTGGGAGCGCTGGACCTGGCCAAGCGGGCGCGCACGGCGCTGGAGAAGGCGATCGCCATCGACCCTCAGGGCGAGAACGGCTCGGCCTACGTGACGTTGGGCGCGCTCTACCAGCACGCGCCGGGCTGGCCGATTGCGTTCGGCGATTCGGACAAGGCGCGGGAGCTGCTGCAGAAGGCGGTGGGTATCCGGCCCGACGGCATCGATACCAACTTCTACTATGCCCAGTATCTGGAGGACGAAGGCGAG
The DNA here is from genome assembly GCF_982684285.1 of Salinicola sp. NCBI lineage: Bacteria > Pseudomonadati > Pseudomonadota > Gammaproteobacteria > Oceanospirillales > Halomonadaceae > Salinicola > Salinicola sp. The sequence continues at coordinate 20,073 of NZ_CEXLVS010000048.1, forward strand.
CATGCCGAAGCGCTGGAGTACGCACGGCGGGCCGTGGCCGGGCAGGCGCGAGCTGATCGCAGCTCGGACGAGGCGCTGCGCCGGCAGGCCGAGCGCTGGCTCGCCGAACATCGGTAAGCCGGTGCCGCGGGCATCGTCGCACGGCGCTCGCCAGCTCCAATCTCGCCAACTTCAATCTCGCAAGCTTCAATCTCGCAAGCGTCAGTCTCGAAACCGTCAATCACGAAACGTTCAATAGAGTTTCGCTTTCAGCAGCGGCTTGAGCAGGTAGTCCAGCACGCTGCGCTCGCCGGTCTGGATATCGACCTGGGCGATCATGCCGGGAATGATCGGCAGGTCCTTGCCATTGTGCGTCAACGAGCCGCTTTCGGTGCGGATGTAGACCTTGTAGTAGGACTCCGTGCCCCGGGGCGTCTCCTCTTCTATGGTATCGGCGCTGATCTGCTCGACCGTCCCCTCGAGATCGCCGTAGATCGTGTAATCGTAGGCGGTGATCTTGACGCTGGCCGGCATCCCGGGC
>NZ_CEXLVS010000049.1:0-20328 GCF_982684285.1 Salinicola sp.
TGCGCGGCTTCGACGACCATGTCGACCATCTTCGGGTACTTCTGCCGCCAGGCATCGTAGACGCCGCGCGTGGCCTCGATGAAAGGCGCCTGATCCACCTCGTTGAACGCCACCCCCGCCTGCTCAATCTTCGCGCGCAGTTCCTTGTCGGCCGCCAGCGAAGCCTGCCGGATGTATATTCCGGCTTCGATGGCGGCATTCTGGATGACCTGCTGTTCATCGGGGGAGAGACCGTCCCAGACGATCTTGCTCATCAGCAGCGGCGTGGACTCGTACTTGTGGCCGGTGAGGGAGATGTACTTCTGCACTTCATAGAGCTTCGACGAATAGATGTTCATCAGCGGGTTCTCCTGGCCATCCACCACGCCCTGCTGCAGCGCGATATAGAGCTCGGAGAAGTTCATCGGGGTTGGCGTCGCCCCCAGCGCGTCGAAGATATCGACGGTCATCTCGTCCGGCGGCGTGCGGATCTTCAGCCCTTTCAGGTCGGCGGGCTTCTCGATCGGGCGGACGTTGTTGCTGACGTGACGGATGCCGTTGTCCCACATCGCCAGCAGGACCAGCCCCTGCTCCTGCGCCAAGCGCTTGAGTTCGTCGCCGACCTCGCCATCCATCACCTTCCAGGCGGTGGGCAACGAATCGAACAGAAACGGCAGCCCCAGCACGGAGAACTGCGGGACAATGCTCGCCACCGGGCCCTGGCTGTTGGCGCTGAACGCCAGGCTGCCCATGCGCATCAGGGTCAGTGCTTCCATGTCGTCGCCGTACTGGGCGTTGCCGCCCACGTCGACGTGGATCTCGCCGTTGGTGCCCTCCTCGACGAGCTTGGCGAAGCGCTCGGAGGCTTCCCATTTGGGGTTGCCCTCGGCGGCGTTGTGGGCCAGTTGCAGGGTCTGCGCTGCCAGCGCCGGCGTGGTGGCGGCGAGGGCGGCAGCCAGGGCCGTGGCGTTTGGAATCGCTCTCAGGGTCGCTGTCGGGATCGCTTTCAGAATCGCTTTAATCATTGTCGTTGCGCTCATGGTTGCTGACGGGACGTGGAGTTGCTGACGGGACGTGGTGAAGTCCTCGCTGTGGCGCGTTTCGGCTCAGCTGGCGTGCGTGAGCGAGATCCGGGACGCCAGGGTCTTCACCATTGCCTGGGTCGAGATGCCATAGCGGTCATGCAAAGTGGGCAGTGCACCGGCGTCGAGAAAGGCGTCCGGCAGCCCGATCTGGTGGAACTCCGGATGTACGCCGGCATTCATCAATAGTGCGGCCACGCTCTCGCCCAGCCCGCCGATGACGGAGTGATTTTCCGCCACGTAGACGGGGCGCTGGGGATGACGCTGGATCTCCTCGAGAATCGTCTGCGCATCCAGCGGCTTGATGGTGGGCGAGTGAAGCACACCCACGTGCATGCCGCGCTCGGCGAGGAGATCGGCCGCTTCGATGGCACGCATGGTCATCAGCCCGGAGGAGATGATCAGGGCATCCTCGCCCTCCATGAGTCTGCGCGCCCTGCCGATCTCGAAGCGGTAGTCCGGGAACCGATCGAGCACGCGGGGCACCTTGCCGCGCAGAAGCCGCAGGTAGACTGGCCCATCGTGAGCGACCATGGCGTGGGTGGCCTGCTCGATATCCACCGCATCACAGGGATCGACGATGGTGAGGTTCGGCATGCCGCGGAATATCGCCATGTCCTCGGTCGCCTGGTGGCTCGGCCCGTAACCGGTGGTGAGGCCGGGCAGCGCGCAGACGATCTTGACGTTGAGTCTCTCCTCGGCGATCGCCATGCAGATGAAGTCGTAGGCCCGGCGCGATGCGAACACGCCATAGGTGGTCACGAACGGTATGAAACCCTCGCGTGCCATGCCGGCACCGGCACTCATCAGCAACTGCTCGGCCATCCCCATCTGATAGTGGCGCTCGGGATAGGCCTGGGCGAAGACATGCAGATCGGTGTACTTGCCCAGATCCGCGGTCATGCCGACGATACGCTCGTCGGCCGCGGCCGCCTCGACCAGGGCATGACCGAAAGGCGCCGAGGTGGTCGGCTGACCTTCCGCCGCCAGCGACGCGATCATCGCCGATGTCTTGAGTCGCGGTTGAGTCGTCATGAGTGCTCGCTCCCTGCGGCGTCGGATGGATTGGCGTAGGTATCGTCGAGTTGCTTCAGGGCAACGCGCCATTCGTCTTCGTCGACGCGTATGAAGTGGGTCTTGTCGCGGTTCTCGAGCAGCGGCACGCCGCGGCCCATCAGGGTGTCGCAGATGATGACGCAGGGTTTGCCGTCGGCGCTGTCCAGTGCGGTATCGAAGGCATCGACCAGCGCGGCGATGTCGTTGCCGTCCACCCGCAGCGCAGTCCAGCCGAAGGCGATCCACTTGTCGGCGATGGGTTCGTAGCCGAGCACGCTCGACGACTTGTCGTCGGCCTGCTGATCGTTGACATCGACGATGGCGACCAGGTTGTCGAGCTTCCAGTGGGCGGCCGAGGCCGCGGCCTCCCAGGTCGAGCCCTCGTTGAGCTCGCCGTCGGAGAGCAGGTTGAAGATGCGCGAACGGCTCCGCTTGCGCTTCAGGCCGAGCGCCATGCCGACACCGATCCCCAGCCCGTGGCCCAGGGATCCGCCGGTAATCTCCATGCCGGGGGTATAGGCCGCCATGCCGGACATCGGCAGCAAGCTGTCGTCGCTGCCGTAGTTTTCGATTTCGCTCTCGCTGATGACACCCGCCTCGATCAACGCGGCATAGAGGGCGATGGCGTAGTGACCGATCGACAGCAGGAAGCGATCGCGCTCTTCCCACTGGGGGTCGTCGGCGCGCAGATTCATGGCACGGAAGTAGGCGACCGCAAGGACGTCGGCGATGCCCAGGGCCTGTCCCACGTAACCCTGGCCCTGCACTTCCCCCATGAGCAGTGCATGGCGACGGATCCGATAGGCGTGTCGCCGAAGGGCGGTGATATCGGCGGGGGCGATCACGCGGGGGGTAGCCGGTTGCATAGACAGTGTTCCGTTAATTGGTTGACCAATTAACGGTAATGAGAGCATGAAGGGAAAAGAAGACCGACTTTGGTCGCAGAAACGCAATCACAGAGCGCTAGCCACTCGACTTACCCAAGATCGAAATAGGAGAAAAACTTGTCTAATGGCTGAAAAATACGCTTTCTATCAAGAGATTATGGAGGCGGTGGGAATCGCCTGGCATGCCACGGGAAGCTCGTGTCGGGGGCTGATCTGAATAACCGAACGCGGCAAGGTTGAGACTAATGGTTAACCATTTTCCTGGGTATTGGCTGGCGACATGCGTGAGACGAGAACACCTCCGGCATCGAGACGATATCGATACCGCGAGGCGTCTTTAGCTCACCGCCACCAGCACGCTCTCCAGCGATTCGCGGGGGATATCGCGGGTGATGAACACCAGCTGCGAGCGGCGATCTTCGTCGGGCCAGGCGTCGAGCTCCACCGGCGGGTGGAAGATGTGCTGTACGCCGTGAATCACGGTGGGGCGCTCGCGCCCGGCGAGGTTGAGGATGCCCTTGATACGCAGCATGTTCTCGCCCATCAGTGCCGTCATCAGCTCGAGCCAGGCTTCGAAGCGGCCGAGTTCGATCGGGGCTTCCAGGGTGAAGCAGTGGGCGCGAATGCGGTCGTCGTGGCGGTTGGGATCGCGCGTGGGATCGGGCGAGTCGCTGCCTGCCGGCGTGAGCAGTGGCCCGGCACCCGCGGGGCCCGTGCTGAAGGCCAGCCCGGCCAGGCTCGGCGGCTGGGCGTAGGCGTCGATCCAGCGGGCGAGATCGGGGCGGGTGCCGTCTCCTCCCATCAGCCCCAGCCCGGTCAAGGCGGTGGCTTCGATCTCGCCCTGGACGATATGGCGCTGGCCGGCCTCCGGGTTGATCTCGGCCAGCCGCCGGGCGAGTGCCGCCAGCGCCTCGGCGGGCGCCAGATCGGCCTTGGTCAGCAGCAGGCGGTCGGCCACGGCGGCCTGCTTGATCGCTTCCGCGTGCTGGTCGAGAGTGGCGCCGCCGTGGACGGCATCGACGGTGGTGACGATGCCATCGAGCCGGTACTGGCCGACCAGCTTGGGTCCGGTCATCAGGGTGTGCAGGATCGGCGCCGGATCGGCCAGGCCGGTGGTCTCGATCACCACGCGGTCGAACTGGCGCCGGCCCTCCCGGGCATAGCGCCAGGGCGCATCGCGCAGCGTGCGGGCGAGGTCGCCGCGAATGGTGCAGCACAGGCAGCCGCTCTCCAGCGCCACCACCTCGGTCTCGTCGGTGGCGCTGAACAGGCGGTGATCGAGCCCGATCTCGCCGAACTCGTTGATGATCACCAGGGTGCGGTCCATGTCGGGCTGGCGAACCAGACGATTGAGCAGCGTGGTCTTGCCGCTGCCGAGAAAGCCGGTCAGCAGGGTGACGGGGATGGGGGTCGTCGCGGTCTTGGGCATGGCAGGCGGACCAGGGGTCAGGTGAGTGTCGTCGGTGGAAAGCTTTCTGTCGGAAACCGATAGTGCGTTTTAATTGTTATGTTATAACGTACCTTAAATCAGTCGTGTCGGTATCGTCACGAGTGTAGCGTGTCGGCCCGCCGGCGTGACGCCTTCAAGGTCACGACGCAAAGTCTCGACTCAACGTCGCTATTCAAAGTCACGACTCAGGGTCACCGCGACCTTGCCTCACTTTTCCGTTGTCGGAGGTCCTCATGAAAACGCGTGCCGCCATTGCCTGGGAGCCGAATCGCCCGCTGGAGATCGAAGAGATCGACCTCGAGGGGCCGAAGTCGGGCGAGGTGCTGGTTCGAATCGTCACTACCAGCCTCTGCCACACCGATATGTTCACGCTCTCGGGGCGCGATCCCGAAGGGCTATTCCCCTGCGTGCTGGGGCACGAGGGCGTGGGGATTGTCGAGGAGATCGGCAAGGGCGTGACCTCGGTCAAGCCGGGCGATCACATCATCCCGCTCTATACCCCGGAAGATCCCGACTGCCCCTACATCCAGTCCGGCAAGACCAACCTGTGCCAGACGATCCGCAAGACCCAGGGGCAGGGGTCGATGCCGGATGGCACCAGCCGCTTCTCCTACAAGGGCAAGATGCTGCGCCACTACATGGGCACCAGCACCTTCAGCGAGTACACCGTGCTGCCGGAGATCGCGGTGGCCAAGATCAACCCGGAGGCGCCGCTGTCCAAGGCGTGCGTGATGGGCTGCGCGGTGCCCACCGGTATCGGCGCGGTGCGCAACACCGCCAAGGTGCAGCCGGGGGATACCGTCGCCGTGTTCGGCCTCGGCGCGGTGGGCATGGCGGTGATCCAGGGTGCCAAGCTGCAGGGGGCGGGTCGGATCATCGGTATCGACGTCAACTCGGCCAAGTTCGCCCTGGCCGAGTCGCTGGGCGCCACCGAGTGCCTCGACCCGAACGAGCACCCCGAGCCGCTGCACGAGGTGGTCATCGACATGACCAACGGCGGCGTCGACTTCTCCTTCGAGTGTGTCGGCAACGTGCGCCTGATGCGCGCGGCGCTGGAGTGCTGCCACAAGGGCTGGGGCGAGAGCATCATCATCGGCGTCGCCGGCGCCGGCGAGGAGATCGCCACGCGGCCGTTCCAACTGGTCACCGGGCGGGTCTGGCGCGGCAGCGCCTTCGGTGGCGTGCTGGGGCGTTCGGAGCTGCCGGGCATGGTCGACGAGTGGCTCTCGGGGCGCTTCGATGTCGACCCCTACATCACCCACAACATGACGCACGATCGCATCAATACGGCGTTCGACCTGCTCCATCGCGGCGAGGCGATCCGTTCGGTGATCCACTACCAGCCGCAGGAGACCATGACCGGGGATCTGCCCGGGGTGACCCTCGGCGACAACAAGAAGACCCCCGAGCCCGCCTGATCGCGATCGTCTTCGCTTAGTCCGAACTCGCAGCGACGCCAGCGCCTCAACGGGCAATGGCCGGCTCGGGTCGGGCCAGCTCCGCCTCCATCGTCTCGAACTGGCGCGCCACGGCGTCGTGGGGGGCCGCCGTGGCCAGCGAGACGACGACGATGGCGATCAGCGAGAACAGGAACCCGGGCAGGATCTCATAGAGATCGAAGAGGCCGCCGTCGAGCGCCGACCACACGATCACGGTCACCCCACCGACGATGATTCCGGCCAGCGCGCCCCACTGATTCATGCGCTTCCAGTAGAGCGCCAGCAGCAGCGTGGGGCCGAAGCTGGCACCGAATCCGGCCCAGGCGTAGGAGACCAGTCCCAGCACGTTGGAGTCGGGGGCGAGTGCCAGCAGCAGGGCGATGACGGAAACGCCGAGCACGGCGAGCCGTCCGACCCGCAGCAGTTCGCGCTGCGAGGAATGCTGGCGGAACATCGCCTTGTAGAGATCGTCGGCGATGGTCGAGGAGCAGATCAGCAACTGGGAGTCCGCGGTGGACATCACTGCGGCGAGAATGGCGGTCAGCAGCACGCCGGCGACCACCGGATTGAAGAGGATGTCGACCATGAACATGAAAATACGCTCCTGGTCGTCGAGCCCGGCGGGGAAGAAACCGTGCCCGAGCACGCCGATCGCCAGCGCACAGGCCAGGCCGATTCCGGTCCAGCTCACCGAGAGCAGACGGGCCCGGGGGATGTGGCGATGGTCGTCGATGCCGGCGAAACGCGCCAGCGAGTGCGGCTGGCCGAAGTAGCCGAGGCCCCAGGCCAGCGAGCTGGCGACGACGATCCAGCCCAGCGTCTCGCCGCTGGCGGCGTCGGTGAACCAGCGCAACAGCATCGGCGAGGTCTCACGCACCGACTCGAGCGAGGCAGTGACGCCACCGAGTTCCATTACCGCCGCCACCGGCACCGCGACCAGCGCCAGCAGCATCATGATGCCCTGCAGCACATCGGTCCAGGAGACCGCCAGGTAGCCGCCGAAGAAGGTGTAGGAGACGATCGCCAGCAGGCCGACCACCACCGCCAGCTCGTAGTTCATGCCGAACACGGTATTGAGCAGCTTGCCGCCGGCGACGAGCCCGGAGCTGGTGTAGAACAGGTAGAAGACGATGATGAAGATGGAGGCGACCAGACGCAGCCCGCCGGTGTGGCGCTGGAAGCGCTCGGCCAGGAACTCGGGGATGGTCAGGGCATCGTTGGCGACGAAACTGTAGACGCGGAGGCGCTGGGCGACCAGCAGCCAGTTGAGCAGCGAACCCGCGAGCAGCCCGGCGGCGATCCAGAACGCGGAGAGCCCGGACAGGTAAGCCGCACCCGGCATCGCCACCATCAGCCAGCCGGACATCTCCGAGGCGCCGGCCGAGATGGCGGTGGCGAACGGGCCCAGCGAGCGCCCGCCGAGCACATAGTCGGAGAAATCCGAAGAGCGCTTCCAGGCGGCGTAGCCGATGATCAGCATCACCAGAAAGTAGAGCACGAAGGTCGCGACGACGACCGCGTTATCGTTGTTCGTCATGCGGGGAACTCCTGTGTGGAGCGGCTCTTGGCGTCTTTGTTCGACTGTCACCGTCGCCGCCTGGATTATCGTTCTTTCTGTGCGCTACCCACTCGAAGGACGGCCCTCGAGCGCGCCGCGATGGGCCGCACCGACACCCTCTTTCACCGCGTCGCGGAAACCGTGGTCGACCATGGACTCCAGCCCCAGCGTGGTGACGCCGCCGTAGGCGAGAAAACGGTCGACGATCGCGCCGGGGCCGGTATCGGTCTGGCGGATCAGCGCCAGGCTACCCGCCAGGCTCTCGACCACGGCACGCCGCGCCAGCGCCTCGGGCAGCCCCTGATCCAGGGCGTGCTCGATCAGGCTGGCCGCCAGCAGGGCGGGAAAGGCGGGGCCGCTGCCGGTGAGCGCGGTCAGGTAGTCGAGCTGGTGCTCGTCGCCGACCTCGTCGACGGGGCCGCAGGCGGCGAGCAGGTCGCCGACCAGACACCGCTCGTCGGCATTCACCGCCGTGTCGGCCACCCATGGTGTATAGGAGCGGCCGATCTCGGCGGCGGCATTGGGCATGGCGCGAACCAGGCGCGTGGCACCGGTGGCGCGGGCGAGCTCGGCGAGCGACACCTGCGCCATCAGCGAGATCACCAGGTGGGATTCGAGAGAGAGCGTCAGCGTGGCGAACTGCGCCGGGCGCAACGCGAGGACGACGATATCGGCGCGGTCGAGCAACGCCTCGGGGCTCTCGATGCGGACGACATCGGGCCAGTCGGCGTAGCGGTCGCCATGGCGGCTGGGGGTGACCGCCAGCCGATCCGGGGAGAGCAGGCCGCGCGTCAGCAGGGCACGCCCGAACGCGCCGCCCAGCCAGCCGTTACCGCCCAGGATGCCGAGCGTCGGTCGGTGAGCCATCGGCTACCTCCTGTCGTGCGGCGGCGAGTTCCTCGGCGGGAAACCGCGTGCGGTGGCGGGCGGCGAAACGGGCCAGATCGCTCTCGGTGCAGGGCTGGCCGGTGAAGATGCGAACGTACTCGGCGACGCGGCCGATGCGGGTGTCCTTGCTCTCCTGTACGTGCATGGAGATGTAACCGATCTGGAGCAGGTAGACGGTCCTTGCGCGGGTGTCCGCCTCCAGCGCGGGGTAGCCGAAGCGCGAGAACATCGCCTGGATCGCGGCCAGACGCTCGGCATCGGCGCGCTGCACGCGCTCGGCCACCGCCGGATCCTGCAGGCTCCAGCTGCGCACGGCGTATTCGAATTCGGAATCGAACACCGCGGGATCGAACCAGCAGTCGAACACGTTGAGCGTGGCCTCGACGATCGAGGCGGCGTAGCGCTCGCTCTGGTCGATGACGGCCCGGGTGTTCTGGCTTTCCCAGCGCGCCAGCAGCGCCGACAGGATCTCCTCGCGATCCTTGAACAGCCAGTAGAAGCTGGTGCGCGAGGTGTTCAGCTTCCTGGCCAGCGGTACGATCTTGACCGCGCCGACGCCGGCATTGACGAGCAGCTCGTAGGCCGCATCGATCCAGGCTCTCTGGTTGTTGGCGAGATCGTCTTTCACGTCGGATCCTTGTTGGCGGTGGGCAGGACAGCGAGGTTAACAGAGCCCTTAGACCTTTTGTGTACACCATTGTCGTGCCAATTGACACTGGTGTACAGCGAGCGCTAGCGTGATGTCAACCCCACAACAACAAGGGTGCCCGACCGTGAAGAACGATCCGCTGCTGCAGCCGCTGACGCTCAAGAACCTGACGCTCAAGAACCGCGTCATGCTGACCTCCCACGAGCCCGCCTATCCCGAGGACGGCATGCCCAAGGCGCTCTACCGGGCCTATCACGTCGAGCGCGCCAAGGCCGGCGTGGCGCTGACCATGACCGCCGGCTCCGCGGCGGTATCGCGGGACAGCCCGCCGGTGTTCAACAACATCCTCGCCTACCAGGACGAGGTGGTGCCGTGGATGCGTGAGCTGACCGACGCCTGCCACGAGCACGGCACGGCGGTGATGATCCAGTTGACGCATCTGGGCCGGCGCACGCGCTGGGACAAGGGGGACTGGCTGCCGGTGGTATCGGCCTCAAACCGCCGCGAGGCGTCCCATCGCGCCTATCCCAAGAAGGCCGAGATCTGGGATATCGAGCGCCTGATCCGCGACTACGCCGACGCCGCCGAGCGGATGCGCGCCGCGGGGCTGGACGGCCTCGAGATCCAGGCCTACGGCCACCTGATGGATCAGTTCTGGTCGCCGCTGACCAACGAACTCGAGGGTCCCTACGGCGGCAGTCTGGACAATCGTCTGCGCTTCACCTTCGAGGTGCTCGACGCGATCCGCCGGCGTGTCGGCGAGGATTTCCTGCTCGGCGTGCGTTACACCGGCGACGAGTGCCTGCCCGGCGGTTTCGACGCCCGCGACGGCATGGAGATTTCGAAGCGGCTCAAGCGAAGCGGGCTGGTCGACTTCCTCAACGTGGTCAAGGGGCACATCGATACCGACCCGGGACTCACCGATGTCATCCCCATCCAGGGCATGCCCAGCGCGCCGCATCTCGACTTCGCCGGCGACATCAAGCGCGAGGTGGATTTTCCCACCTTCCACGGTGCCAAGATCCAGGACGTCGCCACCGCGCGCCATGCCATCGCTTCCGGCAAGGTGGACATGATCGGCATGACCCGCGCGCACATGGCCGACCCGCACCTGATGCGCAAGGTGATCGAGGGGCGCGAGGAGGAGATCCGGCCCTGCGTCGGCGCCAACTACTGCCTCGACCGCATCTACCAGGGCGGTGCGGCCTACTGCATCCACAATCCGGCCACCGGCCGCGAGACGACCATGCCGCATACCATCGCGCCGGCCGAGACCAGGCGTAAGGTCGTGGTGGTGGGAACCGGCCCCGGGGGGATGGAAGCGGCCCGGGTCGCCGCCGAGCGCGGCCACGAAGTGGTGGTGTTCGAAGCGGCCGACGCCCCGGGCGGGCAGGTCCGGCTCACCGCCCAGAGCGAGCGCCGGCGCGAGATGATGGGCATCATCGACTGGCGTTACGAGCGCTGCCAGGCGCTGGGCGTCACCTTCCACTTCAACGTCTTCGCCGAGCAGGAGGAAGTGGTGGCGGAGTCGCCGGACGTGGTCATCGTCGCCACCGGCGGCCTGCCCAACGAGGAAGCGCTGGCGCAGGGCAACGAACTGGCGGTGACCGGCTGGGACATCCTCTCGGGGCATGCCAAGCCGGGACGCAACGTGCTGGTCTACGACGACGCCGGCGACCATACCGCGCTGCAGGCGGCCGAGGTCATCGCCAGGAGCGGGGCTCGGGTCGAGTACATGACCGCGGATCGCGCGCTGGCGCCCGAGGTGATGGCGATGAACCTGGTGCCCTACATGCGCACGCTGCAGGTGCTCGACACCACCTTCACGCCGACCTTCCGCCTGGTCGCGCTGCGGCGCGAGGGCGACGAGCTGGTGGCGTCGGTGGAGAGCGACTATACCCGCGTCGGCAAGGAGCGCCGCGTCGACCAGGTGGTGGTCAACTTCGGCACCCTGCCCATGGACGATCTCTACGAGTCGCTCAAGCCGCTGTCGAACAACCAGGGCATGGTCGACTACGACAAGCTGATCGTCGGCGATCCGCAACCGATCGTCGCGTCGGACGACACCGGGGCGGGCTTCCAGCTGTTCCGGATCGGCGATGCGATCTCGCACCGCAATACCCACGCCGCGATCTATGACGCCCTGCGTCTGGTCAAGGATCTGTGAGCACCGCCGGCGTCGCCGGCCAGGGTGGCTGCTGCAGTCGCGACTCGAGGTTCAGGGTACCTGCACCATGCCTACGTCAGGGGCTCGACGGAGCCAACACGAGGGTCTTCCACAATGCCAATATCGACTTCCGAACTAGACGACCTGCTGGCTCGCCGCCGCTCCGGCTACTCGCTGGCGCAACCTTTCTACACCGACGAGGATTTTTTCCGGATCGATCTGGAGCGCCTATTCCTTCGACACTGGCTCTACGCGATCCCAGCCTGCCAGTTGGCCAAACCGGGCAGCTATGTCAGCCAGTGGGTCGGCAACGCCGGTGTGCTGATCGTGCGCGGCCAGGATGGCGCCATCCGTGCGTTCCACAACAGTTGTCGTCATCGCGGCTCGGTGCTCTGCAAGGCGGGCGAGGGCCACGTGGCCAAGCTCGTCTGCCCCTACCACCAGTGGACCTACGAACTCGACGGCAGGCTGCTCTGGGCCCGTGACATGGGGCCCGACTTCGATCCGGCCTCGCATGGTCTCAAGCCTGTCCACTGCCGTGAGCTGTGCGGGCTGATCTATGTCTGCCTGGCGGACGAGGCGCCGGACTTCGACGCCTTCGCCTCGCTGGCGGCTCCCTACCTGCAGGTTCACGATCTCGATCAGGCCAAGGTGGCCCACGTCTCGACCATCGTCGAGAAGGCCAATTGGAAGCTGGTGTGGGAGAACAATCGCGAGTGTTATCACTGTGACGGCAACCACCCGTCGCTGTGCCACTCCTTCTCTCCCGATCCCGATATTGCCGGCGTGCGGCCGGACGGCACGATCCCCGAGCGGCTCATGGCCCACTTCGAGCGCTGCGAGGCCGCGGGCTCGCCATCGCGGTTTCGCATCGCCGACAGTGGCCAGTATCGGCTGGCGCGGATGCCGCTGCAGGCGGGCGCGGTGAGCTACACCCTCGATGGCAGGCCGGCGGTGGCGCACTCGCTCGGCCGGGTGAGTCCCGCCGACGCGGGTACGCTGATGAAATTCCACTACCCTTCGACGTGGTCGCACTTCCTGCCCGATCAGTCGATGACGTTCCGGATCAACCCGATCAGTGCCACCGAGACCGAAGTCACCACTACCTGGCTGGTTCACAAGGATGCCGTGGAGGGCGTCGATTACGATCTCGACCGGCTGACCGAAGTCTGGATCCACACCAACGACGAGGACCGCGAAGTCGTGGAGAACAACCAGCAGGGCATCCAGTCCCTGGGCTACGAGCCCGGACCCTACTCCATGGCCCAGGAAAGCGGCGTCGCCCAGTTCGTCGACTGGTATTGCGAGACGCTGGAAACCCAGGCACGTCGTCCCCGGTTGAAGGCGGTGGAGACATGACCGGGATCCGCCTTGCCGCCATCATGGCGTCCTCGGCGTAGAGCGCCAGCAGGCTATCCGGCGCGGGTAGCGAGACGGCCTCGACCCAGCGCTGCGGCGTCCGCGTCGCTGCCGCCAGGCAGTATCGGGGTCGTTGATCGCGCCCGGGTTCGTCATGTCAGCGGGCCTCCTGGCGGAAGAGCTCGGCGGCCGCCTGCTGAAACCACGCGATGGCGGCCTGATGATGCCGGCGACCGTAGATGGCAATCAGCCGCTGGGTGCTGTAGTCGCTGGCGTCATCGAGAGCACGCAGGCGTTGGGCGATATAGGCCTGTGTCAGTGCGATGCCGCATTCGACAGTAATGCAGTGGCGCCACTCGGCGTAGTTGGTGGGCAAGTGCGGAACTGGCAGGACCATGAAATGAACTCGTTTGATAATTAAATAATGTTATAACATAACAATAATGGCCAGGATCAACCGATTCTCTGTTCCTCTGCGAGTGACTTCTGGCACTGCGCTCTTTACTCGGCCGACCACGCCGCCGGTCGACCCGGAAGAGAGCTCTGCTGCCGCCGATCTTCTCTCCAGATCCAGGCTGCCTGGCAGCGTTGGGGTGCCGCCGGTCCATCGAACCGGCGGGTGTCACGGGAACGGCACGACTCAACTCTTCCGCAGCATCTGCTCCAGCATGGCGGCGTTGGGGTCGTCCGGCCGGCTGACGACGGCATAGTTGTAGTTGCCCTTGGACCAGTACTGCGCCATGAGCTGACCGTCGACTCGCTTGCCCGGTTCCAGCATGTGATGGCCCGCCCCCGGCGGGCGGATATACATCATCATCTGGCGCCCGGTCCGATCGCGATAGACCACCATGGCGGCAGGCCCTTGATCGGTGGCCAGCAGCCGGGCGTCGGTCATCTCCAGGCCGGCGGCGCTGAGATCCGGGGGCATGATCCCGTCACTGAAATGGGCCTGAAACAGCTTGACGATCTTCTCGCGACTATTGGCGCCCGGTTCGGGGACGGCGGTATCGCTGACGCCGACAACGCTGTTCCCGTCGATGGCCGTGTTTCCATCGATAGCCGTGTTCCCGTCGAACGAGACGTCAGCGGTGAACAGGCGGTAGGCCTGGACCGCATCCGCCATCGGTGGTGGCGAGTCCGGAGTCGTCATGTCACGCACCGTCCAGCCACCGGTCAGGCCGATGCCCAGGGTCATCACCAGCATGGCGGCCGTGGCCAGCCAGCGCCGTTGCCCGGCCCGCTGGCGACGCCGGATCGCGGCCGGATCGAGCGAGGCATTGGCCGGCCACTGTTCGGGATTGGCGTACCGCGCGCGCAAGTGTTGGCTGTCCCTGCGCCACGCCTCGAGTTCCGCCGCCCGTTCCGGGTTGGCCTGGAGCCAGGTTGCCACCCACTGCCGACGCTCGGCGTCCAACTGATCGTCGAGATAGGCGTGCAGGTCCTGTTCGGTAGGTCGATTCGGATTCATTTGAGCCTCCTGAGTGACGGTGCCGGACGCTTCTCGCGCGGTTCTCCCTCATCCAGCTCGCGCAGGGATCGACGCGCCCTGGAGAGTCGCGACATCACCGTACCCATCGGAATGTCCAGGGTTTCGCTCACCTCGCGGTAGCTCAGCCCCTCCACCGAGACGAGCATGAGCAGGGCGCGATGCTCGGGAGGCAGTCGATCGAACGCCTCCCAGGTGGCATTGGCCACGACGATATCTTCCGCCGAGGCGCTGGTCTGGGGCTCGCCGGTGAACAGCTGCATGAGCCGCGCGTAGCGACCGGCGCGACGGCGACCGTCGATGAACTGACGGTACAGGATCGAGAACAGCCAGGCGCGCAGGTCGCCATCGGCGCGGCGGCGCTGCCAGTGGCTGATGGCCTTTTCCAGCGTCGACTGCACCAGATCATCGGCATCGCTGGGATTCTGGGTCAGCGATACGGCGAAGCGCCGCAAACGGGGCAGTAGTTCACGCAGTTGATCGTCATCGGGTGGATTCATGGAGGTTCCAGCGTATCGAAGGAAGTCGCTGTAGGACGAACCGACGGCAATTCTATTCCCTTTCATCGTCAAGGGAATCGCCAATCTCCCGGCGCCGGGATTCAGGCACGCATGAAGACCGGGAAAAACGAGGACTGGGAATAAAGCGTCGGCAGCGGCGTCCTACTCGCTCCACTCAGGCAACGTTGCCCGGAGCAGACATGACCCAGAACGCCTCACCGCCGCCGAAACTGATATTGAGGTTCACGATCATCGGCCTCGTCATCGCCATTCTGGCGACGGCCTTCGCCTACGTGGGCGGTTGGCTGGACCCCGGCCGGCTGACCCCGGATCGGATGATCAATACGCTGGAGGACAACGCCGGCGTTCACGAAGGCTACCGCCGCAATCACGCCAAGGGGTACTGCGTGGTGGGCAGCTTCGAGAGCAACGGCAACGCGGAGAGCCTGTCCCGCGCCACGGTTTTCGAGACGGGACGCGTCAGCCCGCTCATCGGCCGCCTAGCGATCCCCGGGGGAGACCCGCACGCCAATGATGGCATGCCGCCGATACGCAGTTTCGCGCTGCAGTTCCAGCTGCCGAACGACGAGCAGTGGCGAACCGCGATGAACGCGATGCCGGTATTCCCGGTATCGACGCCACAGGCGTTCTGGGAACTGTTGCAAGCCTCACAGCCGGATCCGCAAACCGGCAAGCCGGACCCCGCGAAAATGGCGGCCTTCTTTGCCGACCATCCGGAAACCAAGCCATTCCTGGCATGGGTGAAAACCGCCCGGCGCTCCTCGAGCTTCGTCAACGTCGAGTACAACAGCCTCGATGCCTTCCGCTTCATCGATGCCGGTGGGACGACCCACTTCGTACGCTGGGGGCTGGTGCCGGAAGCACCCTTCACCCCGATGACCGAGGCCCAGCAGCAGGATCCCGATTTTCTGTCCCGGGACTTGCGGGAACGCCTGGATAAGGGGTCCCAGCGCTGGCACCTGATCGTCACCGTTGCCAATCCCGGTGACCCCACCGACGATGCCACCCTGGCCTGGCCGGCGGATCGCCGCCAGATCGATGCCGGCATCGTCACCATCGAGCGTGCCCAGGATCAGGCCGACGGCCCCTGTCGGGATATCAACTACGACCCGCTGGTGCTGCCCGACGGTATCGCCGGCTCCGATGATCCGCTGCTGAGCGCGCGTTCAGCCGCCTATTCGGAATCCTACAACCGACGCACTCGCGAGGAGGCCGAATCGGCGACATCCTCGACCCAGGAGCCACGATCATGAATCCACGGACTGCCGCTACCTTTTCCCTCCCTGCCCGTCTGCTGCACTGGCTGATGGCGCTCATGATCCTGACGATGCTGTTTGTCGGCGTCGGCATGGTGGCCACGGTTTCCGAGCGCCACGTATGGCTCGTGCAACTGCATAAACCGCTGGGAATCGCGATTCTCGCGCTGGTCATCGTGCGTCTTCTGGTGCGCTGGCGATATGGCACCCCGGCGCTGCCCGCGGACCTCCCGCCCTGGCAGCGCGCCGCGGCCCATCTCTCTCACTGGGCGCTGTATGCATTGATGTTGGCGATGCCGCTGATCGGCTGGACCATGCTCTCGGCCGGCGGCTACCCGGTCACCCTCCTCGCCGGCGTCACGCTGCCGGACCTGGTGTCGCCATCTGCCACGCTCTACAGCGCGTTGCGCTTCGCCCATACCTGGCTGGCGCTGAGCCTGTTCGCGCTCATTCTCCTGCACCTGACGGCAGCGCTTTATCATGCCCTGATCCGTCGGGATGGCGTATTGGCCAGCATGACCAGAAGCCGCAAACAGCCCTGAACCACGGCACGCTTTTTCATGGGAAAGGCGATGGTATTGGACCTGAAGAAAGCGATCGGGAATGCACCATGTCGTGCCCGATCGCTTTCAACGTTTCCACTCCGAAATCAGGCGATGAACGTCAAAAAGCCGAGGTGATTGGCCTCGGCTTTGGCGTTATTGATCGCAAGTTGTCGGTCGCTTTCGATGCGTCGATGTTCAGGCGGGGTTGGTGCTGTAGAGCCGTTTGATGACGGCCATTTGCGCAGCACTCTGCCCCTCCGCAATCAAGCTCTGCTGCGCCCTGCCCAGCGCTTTCATGGTGGTCATGCCGGTGCGATTCTGTTCGGCACGCAGCGCATTGGCGCTGGCTTCACTGTGACCCGCGCCGATATCCAGGCGCCAGGGCCCGAACTGGTTGGCCGTCATCATGGCGGGCTGCAGGCTCAGCGGCTGGTGCAGTCGCTGCATGGCTTCCTGCTGGGCAACACTGTTATCGGCCTGGGCCAATAGCGGCATGAAGCCGGCAAGCGCGACGGCGGCGGCGACTCGGGCCAGGCGAGAAATTGTCTTGGTTTCCATCATCGACTCCTGTCATGAAATAGCTGCGACTCGAATGTGTGGTCGCTGTCGGCAGCGGGAGAATCCCTGTCACTGTCGGCTGCAGGTAAGACGAATGACGCAGCGAGCTATTCCTCGCGTTCGATGATGAAATTCGATGGTGACACCATTCCGCTGAGTGCGTCTTTAACCGTGTGATGACCACGCCGCTCCGGTCAATTCACACGACACTTTCCACAGCCGATCTTCCACCGCCCGGTCCCTGGCCGCGGCACTGCGATGGGCGCGCTTGGGCGCGCCGCGGGTCTCGCTGAAGCCATTGGGACCGAAGTAGTCGCCGGGGCGTACGTCGTCGGCGAGCGCGGCGTGGAGCGTGGGCCTGGCGCCCTGGTCGGCGGATTGGCTGACCAGCGGCATCACCAGCTTGAACGCTTGGCCGATCAGGGCGCGACTCTTCACCCCGGCATCGAACAGCGCCGTGCGGGAGAGCCCAGGATGGGCGGCAACGCTCAACAGCCCCCAGCCGTGCTGGTCGCTCCGTTGCTGCAGCGCCTGGGCAAACAGCAGCATGGCGAGCTTGGATTGTCGGTAGGCGCGCCAGGGATCGTAGTCGCGCTCTCCATTCAGATCGTCGAAATCGATCCTGCCGCTGCGGTGCGCCAGGCTCGAGAGCTGGACGACGCGAGCAGGCGCTGATTCGGAACCCGACGACGAGGCGGCGATCAGTTGCGGCAGCAGCAGGCTGGTGAGCAGAAAGTGGCCAAGGTAGTTGACCCCGAACTGGCGCTCGAAGCCGTCCTCGGTGCGCTGGCGCCGGGGCAGCGCCATGATGCCGGCGTTGTTGATCAGCCGGTGCAGCTCGGTTTCGCGCTCGCGCAGGCGCGCGGCGAACTGGCGCACCGACTCGAGACTATCGAGATCGAGCCACTCGAAGCGAACCTCTGCGCCGGGCTGATGGGCGCGCACCGCGTGGCAGGCGAGCTTGCCCTTGTCGGCATTGCGCCCGGCGACGATGACGCGATACCCGTTCGCTGCCAGGCCCTTGGCGGTCTCCAGCCCGAGTCCGGCGGTGGCGCCGGTGACGATGGCCAGCGGCGCTGCTGGCGGGACGGATTCGGTCATCGAAGTCACTCCCGTGAAGGTCTATGTTGAAGATCAGTATTGAGCGATAGATTCGGTGCAGCGTTCAGCTTTTCTCGAACAGGGATATCAATGGGAGTCGCCAATGGCAACGAGAAGTCTCATCGGACGTAGCTGGTGGATTCTGATGGCGTTCGGCGTCATCGCCATCGTATTCGGCCTGATCGCGGTGTTTCAGCCGCTGGCCGCCATCGCGGCGTTGACCTGGATCATGGGCATCATGGCGCTGGCGGAGGGCGTCTCCACGCTGTTCATGACGGCGACGGCCTATCGAGGCGCGGGCAAGGGCTGGCTGATCGGCTACGGCGCGTTGTCGATACTGTTCGGTCTGCTCGCGATCTTCGATCCGCTCTCCATGGCCAGCGCGCTGCTGGTGCTGGTCGGCATCTGGCTGATCATCGCCGGGGTCTATCGCCTGCTGCTGGGCCTGCGCATTCGCCGCCCCGTGCCCGGCCAGGGCTGGGCCGCGCCGGGGGAGGGCTGGACCGTTCTCAGTGGCGTGCTGGCGCTGCTGCTGGGCATCCTGCTCGTCGTCAGCCCGCTCAGCGGCCTGGTGGCCACCGCACTGTGGATCGGTATCGTCGCGCTGGTCTACGGCGTCATCCAGGTGATCGCGGCGCTGCGGGTGCGCAAGGCGTTCGCCGGCACTCGCTAGCGAGGGCAGCAATGTCCTCGAAGCGCCCAAGCGATTGGGCGCTCCCTCATTTGGGCATCAGCACCCACATCTCGCCCCGCTGCTTCATCCGGCTGGCGGCTTCTCCGGCGGCATCGCCGTGGCCCCAGTAGAAGTCCGCGCGTACCGCGCCCTTCACCGCGCTGCCGGTGTCCTGCGCCACCATCAGGCGCTGTAGCGGCCGGTTGGAGAGCGGCTGGGTGGTGGAGAGAAACACCGGCGCGCCGAGGGGAATCTCGTCCGGGTCCACCGCAATGCTGCGCTCGGAGGTGAGCGGCACCCCCAGCGCGCCCACCGGGCCGCTGGTATCGGCCAGCGCTTCGCTGCCCTTGAGCTCGCGGAAGAACACCATGCGCGGATTGACGTTGAGCATCTCCTCCACCTGGCCCGGGTGGCGGCGAGCCCAGTCCCGCACGCCGGGCAGCGTGGCCTGGGCGGGGGTGATTTCGCCGCGATCGATCAGGCGCTTGGCGAAGGAACGGAACGGCTGATTGTTGGTGCCGGCGTAGGCCACCCGCATGGTGGTGCCGTCGGTCATCTCGACGCGGCCGGAGCCCTGAATCTGCAGGTAGGCCGCCTCCACCGGATCGTCGACCCACACCAGCTCGGTGCCATCGAGATCGCCGCTGCGCATCAGTTCGGCGCGGGTCGGGCCGACATGGGTGTGTCGCTTCCAGTATTTCGGGTACTGGTAGAGCGGCGTCTGGTAGGGCCCGCCGCGCACGCGGGAGCCGCGCAGGATCGGTTCGTAGTAGCCGGTGATCAGGCCGGTGGCGCTACCGTCGCTGTTGGTCACGCGGTAAGGCACGAAACGGGACTCGAAGAAGTTCTGGATCGCCAGCGCGTTGAGCGGAGCGACCGACTGGGCATCGTGGCAGACGCTCTTCCACGTCGGCTTGCGCTCCAGCCGCTTGCAGCTCTCCCGGAACGCGCTCCATGCCGCCATCGGTTGATCCCGGTTCCACCCCGGCAGGTGGTGCCAGGTGGTCTTGCGTGCCGGCTGTTCGACCCGTGCCTCGGGACTTCCGCCCGGCGTGGGGGTCATGACCGGGCCGCTGGAACAGCCGGCCACCAGCAGGGCGAAGAGAAGAGAGGCCAGCAGCGAGGGGAAGCGGTGTGATGGGGCGCGCTGGCGCGAGGCGCTTGAAAGCATGCAGAGTCGATCCTTGAACACGATGCATTGAAAACGATGATCACGCAGAGGCGGTGAAAAAGCTGGAGCGAGCATATCGCCGCCGCTCGATGGCGTCGAGCGAGCTATCGACCAAAGAGAGACGCTGCAAGTTCCTCCGGCGGGGCATTACACTATGTCCTTTTACTACGCCCTTTGCGCTCCAAGCGGCAGGACCGTCTCATGACCCATGTCATCTCCATTCAGAGCCACGTCGCCTATGGCTACGTCGGCAACCGTGCCGCCGTGTTTCCGCTGCAGCGACTGGGGCTGGAAGTCACCGCCATCAACACCGTCCAGTTCTCCAACCACACCGGCTACGGTGCCTTCACCGGCGACGTCTTCACTCCGGACCATCTCAGGAACGTGCTGGACGGCGTCGAATCCCTGGTGGGGCTCGACGACGTCGATGCGCTGCTTTCCGGCTACATGGGCGACGAAGGCATCGGCCGCGCCGTGCTGGATAGCGTCGACCGCGTCAAGCA
>NZ_CEXLVS010000050.1:0-20004 GCF_982684285.1 Salinicola sp.
GTCCAGTGTCGGATCCCGCGAAAGTATCCACAGGTAGTCACGGTCCGGACCGGCGACGAGGGCATGTTGATAACTCTCGTCCAGCGCCCGCACGCTGTAGCCCGCGTAGAAAGGCCCGAAGAAGCTGACCTTCAGGTGGCCGACGTTGGGGTCCCCGGCGAAGCTGGCGTGCCCCTCGGCGCTCTCCCAGCGCCCCTTCGCAGGGTCGTAGCCGCGATTGACGACGCGGATGTCGCCATCGGCGCGGCGAGTGTACTCCGCGGTGACGCACTCCAGGCCTTCCTCGAAGCCGTGGTCGAGCCGGGCGATTTCGTACCACTGGCCCAGATACTGGTCGATCTGAAAGTCACCGACGGGCTGCGTTCCCTCGGGGACGCCCGTACAACCCGCGAGCAGAGTGAAAGGGGCGAGCCAGGTCAGCCGCGGATATCGCGGGAGTCTCGAGGGCAGCAACATGAGGATCCTTCCTTTTATGGCTGTTGCTGAGAGTTTCCCGATGAGAAAAAGTTGCATCCGCCGTCGCCGGATCCTGGAGAGACAATGCAGACGACCGCTCCGACTGGAGCGGTCGGCAGGTACCGTCATTCAGCTGGCTTCCCGGCTCTCCATCTCGTGCCGGTAGGTCCTGGCCAGATCGGCCTTTGTCGAGTCGTCCAGCGCGCGCCCCGCCAACTGGAAGACCTCATGCTCCTCCTCGTCGAGATGATGCGTCACCAGATGCTGGAGTTTCTTGGCGCTGGCCAGCCAACCCGGAGAGTCGTATTCGGTGGCTTCCAGCGTTTCCAGCAGCTCGTCGATCTCGTGATGTTCGGCAACGCTGTGCCGGGCCTTCTCCTGGGTCATGTCATATTCCATCATCGGAATATAGAGCGCCCGTTCTTCGGCGGCGGCGTGATTCTCGAGTTCGGCGCGCAGTCGTTGGAACAGCTCGTCGCGGCCTTCACTGTCGCCGTGGGTCTTGACCAGCAGATCCAGCAGGCGGCGCTGCTTGCCGTGACTTTCACGTAGGTCTTCGAAAAGCGTCATCGTCCTCATCCTTGTGTCGCGGTCCTTGCGGGTATCGGCAGCGATTCATGGTCGCCGCTCGCTACAAGGTTAGGCGATGAAAGCGGGTGCTGCTAAATCCGGTTCATGCCCGTCTCACGACTGGTTGCGGCTTAAGTCGGATGTCATTGCCGCGCCAACTGTGGTTATTTGTGTCGATAATATTATTAATAATATTGACGATGAGGGCGCCATGGCAACCGACGGATCCAGCGACAAGCGGCATGACAACCATGACGAGGTGCGACAGACGGGCCTCAACCAGGGCCTGGTGAACTACGGCGACGCCGGTTTCTCCCTGTTTCTGCGCAAGGCCTTCATCAAGGGCGCGGGCTACAGTGACGATGCACTCAATCGCACCATCGTCGGTATCGCCAATACGGGGAGTGGCTACAACCCCTGTCACGGCAACATGGCGCAGCTGATCGAGGCGGTGAAGCGCGGTGTGATGCTGGAGGGCGGACTGCCGATCGAATTCCCCACCATCTCGATCGCGGAGAGCTTTTCGACGCCCACCAGCATGTACCTGCGCAACCTGATGTCGATGGATACCGAGGAGATGATCCGCGCCCAGCCGATGGATTCGGTGGTGCTCATCGGCGGCTGCGACAAGACCGTACCCGCCCAGCTGATGGGCGCCGCTTCCGCCAACCTGCCGATGCTCGAGCTGGTGACCGGCGCCATGCTCACCAGCGGCCATCGCGGCGTCCGCGTGGGCGCGTGTACCGACTGTCGTCGCTACTGGGGGATGTATCGCGGCCAGGAGATCGACGAGCAGGAGATCGAGGAGGTCAACGCCAAGCTGGTCGGCAGTGTCGGCACCTGCTCGGTCATGGGCACGGCCAGCACCATGGCCTGTATCAGCGAAGCGCTGGGCATCGCCTTGCCGGGCAGCGCCTCGCCGCCGGCGGTGACCGCGGATCGCATGCGCGTCGCCGAGGCGACCGGTCGCCAGGCCGTGATCAACGCGCGGGCAGGCGTGACGCCGGACAGGATCCTGACCGAGAAGGCGTTCGAGAATGCGCTGCGGGTGCTGCTGGCGATCGGTGGTTCCACCAACGGGATCATTCACCTGACCGCCATCGCCGGACGCATGGGCATCGACATCGATCTGGCCGCCTTCGACCGCATGAGCCGCGAGACGCCGGTGCTGGTCGATCTCAAGCCATCCGGTCAGCACTACATGGAAGATCTGCATCGTGCCGGCGGGCTGCCGACGGTGCTGCGCGAACTGAAGCCGTTGCTGCATCTGGATGCCATGACCGTGAGCGGTCGCACGCTGGGCGAGGAGATCGATGCCGTGCCGGTATTCGAACAGCAGGTGGTGCATCGCTTCGATGCGCCGCTCTATCCCGCCGGCGGGATCGCCTTCGTGCGCGGCAACCTGGCCCCCGACGGCGCGATCATCAAGCAGTCCGCCGCGGATGCCCGGCTGATGGAGCACGAGGGACGCGCGGTGGTGTTCGAGGATGCCGAGGACATGGCGGCGCGCATCGACGATCCGGAGCTGGACGTGACGGCGGAGGATGTTCTGGTGCTCAAGCGAATCGGCCCGGTGGGCGCACCGGGGATGCCCGAAGCCGGGTATCTGCCGATTCCGCGCAAGCTGGCCCGGCAGGGCGTGCGCGACATGCTGCGAATCTCCGACGGCCGCATGAGCGGCACCGCGGCGGGCTCCATCGTGCTGCACGTGACGCCGGAAGCCGCCCTGGGCGGGCCGCTGGCACTGGTCGAGAACGGCGACCGGATTCGCCTGAGCGTCAGCGAACGCCGCCTCGAGCTGCTGGTCGATGACGCAGAACTGGCGCGACGCCGGGAAGGCTGGCGACCGGTCGCGCTGACCGCCGAACGGGGGTATCGCAAGCTGTTCCTCGAACAGATCACCCAGGCGGATCAGGGCTGCGATTTCACCTTCCTGCGACCGCCGAACATCCAGCGTCGGGTGCCGAAGTGATGGCGGGCCTCGAGGCCGATCACTCGTATCAGCCGCCTTCCCGGAGCCGGTAGAGATGCAGATAACGCTCTTTCGAGGGCTGGAGATGCTGGTAGCAGAGGCGATGTAGTTCGGCGCGGTCCTGGCGCTCGAGCGCGTCGATCATGGCGAGATGCTCGTCCCGGGCCAGCAGGATGGCCTGACGGTCGGTGGTACCGATGAAGCGGATGGCGTGGGCCTTCTGGGCGAACTCGTTGATCGTATCGGCGAGATAGTCGTTGCCGCAGGCCGCGAACAGCGTGCGGTGGAAGGCGATGTTGTGGTGGAACACCGCGCGCAGGTCGCCACTCTCCACCGCTGCGCTGTGCCGGTCCTGTATGTCGGTCAGGGCCTCGATCAACGCGGGCGGCGCCGGCATCGGAATACGGTCCGCGGCGGCCTCCTCGAGGAGCTCGCGCATGACGTAGATCCCCTCCACCTCCTGGGGCGTATAGGACTTGACGAAGGCCCCGCGATTCTTGATCCGCTCCACCAGGCCGGCGTTCTCGAGCTGAAACAGCGCCTGGCGCACCACGTGGCGCTTGCCGGCGAAGCGCTGCATCAGGTCCTCCTCGACCAGCCTCTCCTTGGGGTGCGCGCGATTGAGCACGATGTCCTCTTCGATGGCCGAGACGATATCGGCGACGCTCGCCCCCTCGGCCTGAGTGTCCGCGGGTTCGTCGGCGAGACGATGGCCGGTGTCGGCGGTGGTCGGTCTGGCGGTGTCTCGCTTTGGCATGGATGTGTTCCCGTCACGATGAAGTTCCCGTCACTCGGTTGCCATTGTCCGCAGCGGGCGGGGGTTGGAGCAAGCGTCACCCGCTGATGGAGCGGCGATATCGCGCCACGGCCGGCGGCAGAATCGATTCTGCCGCGCCGACTTCGGCGATGACGCTGGTTTTTCGGCTTATGGCGCCATTTTTCACGACGTTACTGCTTTAGTCTCTATTGGCGGCAATATTATTGACAATCTGATCGATAAATTAATACGTTCTTCTCATCGCGGCAAGAACAGCAAGACAAGAACCGGCGCGACAAGGACAGATACGACAGCGAACAGGCACGACAACGATAAACAGACTCCGTCAGAGAGGAATCGATCATGCACGCCAAAGCCCTTCGCCACTGGCTGACGATCACCGCCGTGGCCATCAGCCTGTCTCCCCTGGCGCAAGCCGCCGATTACGTGGGAGGCGATGAAGTCACCGTACTGCAGGGATTCAAACCGGGGGGCGGCAGTGACGCCCTGGCACAGCTGGTCCAGCCGCGCCTGAGCGAGATCCTCGGCGTCGATTTCGTCAACGAGTACATGCCTGGCGCCACCGGGGCCGTGGCCTGGACGCGACTGGCCAAGCAGTCGCCCAACGACGGCGGCACCATCAGCATCACCAACACGCCGATGCTGATGACCAACTACATCATGAACGATGCCATCACCTACAACACCGACGAGATGACCCCGATCGCCAACGTGGTGACCGACCCGGGCATCGTCGTCGTCAGTGCGGACAGTCCCTATCAGACCATCGAGGATCTCTTCGCGGCCGCCGAGCAGAGCCCGGGTACCGTGACCATCGGCAACTCCGGCGTCGGCGGCGACGACTTCTTCACCACCATCCTGCTCGAGCAGGCCAAGGGGCTGTCGTTCAAGAAGGTGCCGTTCCAGGGCGATGGCCCCTCCGCGACGGCGGCCATGGGCGGCAAGATCGATGCCAGCTTCAACAACGTGGGCAACGTCTACGGCCAGGTCGAGTCCGGCAACCTGAGGGCGCGGGCGGTGTTCGCCGAGAAGCGGCTGACCAGCCTGCCCGACGTGCCCACCATGAAAGAGAAGGGGGTCGACGTGGTGGCGGGCTCCTCGCGCGGCTACAGCGCGCCGGCGGGCATTCCCGACGAGGCCCGGCAGCAGCTGATCGAGGCGTTCCAGACCCTGGCCAAGGATCCCGACTTCCAGGCCCAGGCGGAAAAGCGGGCGATGAATCTCGATGTGGTCACCGGTGACGACTACCGCGCCATGATCGATCAGATGGAAAGCGACTATCGGGAAATCTGGGATTCGGTCAAGGATCAGGTCGGCCGTTGAGTGACCGCCAAGTTGCCGAGGAGGAGGGCGCCATGAACGTCAGTCGTCTGCTGCTGGGCGTGGTCGGCATCGTCGTGGCGGGCGTCTTTTTCTTCGACGCCAGCCAGTACCCGCGCGCCGCGGCCCAGATGCCGATGATCTACGCCGTGGCCGTGGCGCTCATGTCGCTGGCGATGGTGGCCAGCGAGCTGCGCCTCGGGCGTCGTGCGTCGGCCACTCGCGATACCGCCGCCGAGACGGCGGACCGGGAAGCGGAAGCGGCGCCTCGGCGCTGGACGGCGGTCGCCGCCATCTTCCTGCTGGCGGTGGGGTATATCGCAGTGATGACGACGCTGGGCTACGTGCTGGCCACGGCGCTCTTCATGGCCCTGGCGCTGGCGATTCTGGGCACCGTGAAGTGGACCTTCGCGCTGATCGCCGGAGCGGTATTGATCGCCATGGTCTGTCTGGTGTTCGTGCAGTTCCTGGGCCTGCCGATTCCGCTGTTGCCGAGCTTCCTCTAGGGCCCGTCGGAACGGGTGGCCACGACGCTCGATTCGAGCACAGGAGTGTAGACGCGCATGGATTCCTCTCTAGTGATGATCGGGCTGGCCAACGTGCTCAGCGTCAACAACATTGCCTGCATCCTCGGCGGTACGCTGCTGGGGCTGTTCGTCGGGGCGATGCCGGGGCTGTCGGCGACGATGGCCCTGGCCTTGCTGCTGCCGCTGACGTTCAGCTTCGATCCGGCGACCGGGCTTAGCATGCTGGCTTCGCTCTACGTGGGGGCGTCCTACGGCGGTTCCATCGCCGCGATCCTGCTACGCACGCCGGGCACGCCATCGGCGGCGGCGACCGTACTCGACGGCTTTCCGCTGTCGCAGCAGGGGCGTGCCGGCGAAGCGCTGGGGATCTCGCTGTTCGCCTCTTTCTTCGGCGGGCTGATGAGCGGCATCGCGCTGCTGACGGCGGCCCCGCTGCTGGGCACGCTGGTACTCGAATTCGGCCCGGTCGAGCTGTTCGCCATCGCCGTGCTGGGCATCACCATCATCGGTTCGCTGGCCCAGGGATCGGTGATCAGCGGTCTGCTCTCCGGTGGACTGGGGCTGCTGCTCAGCACCGTCGGGATGGACCTGACCACCGGAACGCCGCGCATGACGTTTGGCCAGATCAATCTGTTTGCTGGGATCGACTTCACGGTGGCATTGATCGGGCTGTTCTCGGTGCCCCAGGCGCTGACGCTGATCGAGAACTCCCACCGCGGCGGCAAGGTGGCGAGCCGCATCACCGACCGCCTGATGCCGCGGTGGCGCACCGTCAAGCAACTGATGCCCAATATCCTGCGCTCCAGCGGCATCGGCATCATCGTGGGCCTGATACCGGGGACCGGTGGCGATACCGCCAGCTGGTTCGCCTACAACGAGGCCAAGCGCTTCGCCAAGGACAAGAGCCGCTTCGGCAAGGGCGAGATCGCCGGGGTCGCCGCGCCGGAGGCCGCCAACAACGCGGTCGTCGGTGGCGCGCTGATACCCACCATCGCCCTCGGGATTCCGGGCAGCTCCTCCACCGCGATCCTGCTCGGCGCGCTGATGGTGCAGGGCATTCTGCCCGGCCCCAATCTGCTGACCGACTATGGCGATGTCACCTACACCCTGATCTGGGCGGTGATTCTCGCCAACATCGCGCTGCTGGTGGTGGGCCTGGCGTTCACCAAGATGAGCGTGTCGGTGACCCGGATTCCCGACGGCTTCATCGCCTGCGCCATTCTGACGCTCTGCATCATCGGCGCCTTCGCCATCAACAACAGCCTGTTCGATGTCGGGCTGATGCTGGGCTTCGGTCTGTTCGGCTACTGGATGAGCAAGGCGGGCGTCTCGCCGGCGCCGATGGTGATCGGCCTGATCCTGGGGCCGGTGATGGAGACCAGCTTCCAGCAGTCGATGCTGATCGGCAACGACAGCTTCGGCGTGTTCCTGGAGAGCCCGATCGCCACCGTGCTGCTGATCCTCGCGCTGCTGTCGATCCTGCAGGCGACACCGTTCTTCCGCTGGCTGCGCGTGCCGTTCAAGCGTCGCCTCAAACCCGATTGATGCCTTGGAATGTCAACCACCCGGAGAGATGACCGATGACCCGAATCACCGATGTACAGGCGCGAACGGTCAATGTCGCGCTGGACAATCCGACCAGCTTCTCCAACCGGCAGGTCCTCAAGCGGGACTACGCCCTGGTCAAGGTGACCGGTGACGACGGTATCAGCGGTATCGGCTTCTGCTACGGCGGCAACAACGCCGGCCACCTGGTGACCCAGGCCGTGCGCGATCTGCTCAAGCCGGTGCTGATGGGGCAGGACACCCACCGCGTCGAGGGGTTGTGGCAGGAGATGTATCAGGAGAGTTTGCTGCACGGCCGCGCCGGTTCGGTGATGCGGGCGATCAGCATCCTCGACGTGGCGCTGTGGGATCGCAACGCCCGCGCCGCCAACCTGCCGCTCTACCAGTTTCTCGGCGCCAGCGACGAAGAGAGCGTGGCGGCCTACGCCAGCGGCGGTTACTACCTCGACGGCAAGACGCCGGCCAGGCTGGCGGACGAGATGACCGGCTACGTCGACAAGGGCTTCAAGGCGGTCAAGATGAAGGTGGGACGCGAGGACCTGGCTGGCGAGGAGGCGCGGCTGGCGGCCGTCCGCGAAGCCATCGGCCCCGATGTGCTGCTGATGATGGACGCCAACAACGCCTGGCAGGATCTTCCCTCGGCCCTGGCCTTCGCGCGGATGGCCGAGCCCTACTCTCCCTACTGGATCGAGGAGCCGTTCAGCCCGGACGACATCGACAACCATCGCCGCCTGGCCGAGCGTACGCCGATTCCGGTGGCGACGGGCGAGATCGAGGCCGGTCGCTGGCGCTTCAAGGAGCTGCTGGACAAGGAGGCGGCGATGATCCTGCAGACCGATGCGGCGGTCTGTGGCGGGATCACCGAATTCCGGCGGATCGCGGCCACGGCGGCCAGTTACGGGGTGGAGATCTGCCCCCATTGGTTCCACGATCTCCACGTGCATCTGGTCGGCTCGACGCCGAATGCGCCTTTCGTCGAATTCTTTGCCGACGATCAAGTGCTTAACTTCCGTAGACTGATCGATACGCAGTTGACCTTCAGCGACGGGCGCCTGCAGCTGCCCCAGACGCCGGGATTGGGCTTCGACTTCGACGAGGCGGCGCTGTCGCGCTACGCCGTCGAACCCTGGTCCTGAGCCCAACGATCGGGGTCGACGCTTTCCATTTTTCCACTGCCTGTTTCCCCATTACCTGCCTGCCAGAGGTCTGTGCTCATGTCGTCGAATGCGCCCTGCGGTACCGTACTTTCGCCGGTCATCACGCCGTTTCGCGATGACCTTTCCCCGGATGCGGCGCGCTTCGTCGACCACTGCCGCTGGCTGATGGCCAACGATGTCGGGCTGGCGATCTTCGGCACCAACTCCGAGGCCAACTCGCTGTCGCTGCAGGAGCGTCTCGAGCTGCTCGACCACCTGGTCGCGGCGGGGATCGACACCACCCGGCTGATGCCGGGCACCGGCTGCTGCTCGATACCCGACAGCGTGACCCTGACGCGACATGCCGTGAGCCAGGGCGTGGGGGGCGTGCTGATGCTGCCGCCGTTCTACTACAAGGGCGTCTCGGAGGAGGGGCTGTTCCGGTTCTATTGCGAGGTGATCGAGCGGGTCAACGACGAGCGGCTGCGCCTCTATCTCTACCACATTCCACCGGTGGCGCAGGTGCCGATCGGCCTGGGTCTCATCGAGCGACTGCTGAAGCGCTATCCCCAGGTCGTGGCGGGGATCAAGGATAGCTCCGGCGACTGGGCCAACACCCAGGCCGTCATCGACGCCTTCGGCCAGCAGGGATTTCGTGTCTACGCCGGCAGCGAGCGCTTCCTGCTGCCCACGCTGCGGGCCGGTGGCGTCGGCTGCATCAGTGCCACCGCCAACGTCAATCCCCGCGCGATCTCGGCGCTGGGCGCCAGTTGGCAGGATGACGACGCCGATGCGAATCAGCAGGGACTCAACGAGATTCGCGATATCTTCGAGAGTGTGCCGATGATCCCGGCGCTCAAGGCCGCCACCGCCCATTTCAGCGGTGATGCCGGTTGGGATCGCCTGCGGCCACCGCTGGTCTCGCTCGATGAGGGGCAGCGCGACAAACTGCTGACGGCACTGAAACGGGTCGGTTTCACGATGCCGGGCGTCGCAGGGTGACTATTGGTGATTTAGAGCCTTGGTGATTTAGAGTCTTGGTGACGTAGAGTCGATCGTCTTTTCAGTGATAAGGATCATCCGTGACGCGTCAACAGCGCCGCCTTTCCCGTATTCGCAACTTCCTGGATCTCGAGCGTGCCGGCAAGCGCCATCTTCCCCGGCCACTCCATGGATACGTCGCCAACGCGGCGGAAGATGGCAAGAGCCTGGCCGCCAACCGCGCGGCCTTCGACGATTACTGCTTCCTGCCGCGGGCGCTGATCGATGTCTCTCGCGTTTCCCTGGAAACCGAACTGCTGGGCCGCCGCTATGCGGCGCCGTTCGGGATCGCGCCCATGGGGATCAGTGCGCTTTCCGCTTATCGGGGGGATATGGCGCTGGCTCGCGCTGCAGCGCAGGCTGAGGTGCCGATGATCATGAGCGGCTCGTCACTGATTCCGATGGAAGAGGTGGCAGCGGTGGAGGGCTGCGACTGGTTCCAGGCCTATCTGCCGGGAGACCGGCCGGGCATCGAGGCGCTGATCGCCCGTATCGGGCGCGCCGGTTTCCGCAACTTGGTGATTACCGTCGACTATCCCGTCCCCCCCAATCCCGACAACAACCGGCGCAGCGGCTTCTCGTCACCGATTCGCCCCAGCCTTCGCCTGGCCCTGGATGGATTGGTCCGGCCACGCTGGCTCTACGAGACGTTCTACAAGACGCTTCGTCATCACGGGATCCCTCACTTCGAGAACAATCACGCGACCCGGGGGATTCCGGTCATCTCGCGTCACGTCAATCGCGACTTCTCGGGGCGCTCGCACCTCGACTGGGACTACCTCGCGCTGGTACGGGAACGCTGGCCGGGGAACCTGATCGTCAAGGGCATCCTGCATCCCGACGATGCCCGGCGCGCCAAGGCGCAGGGCGTCGATGCGATCATCGTCTCCAACCATGGCGGCAGACAGTTGGACGGCACGATCGCGCCGCTACGAATGCTTCCCGAAGTGGTCGATGCGGTCGGAGACTTCCCCGTCATGATCGATAGCGGCTTCCGGCGCGGTACTGACGTGCTGAAAGCGTTGGCGCTGGGTGCCCACTTCGTCTTCTTCGGTCGTCCTTTCAATTACGCGGCCGCCTACGCCGGTGAAGCGGGTGTCAGCCATGCGATCCAACTGATGCAGGACGAGCTCGCGCGGAACATGGCGCTGCTCGGCATCACGGAGGTTCGTCAGATGGACTTGAGCCGGCTACGTAAAAACGCCTGACGCCTCCGTCGCGAATCGTAACTCCCGGACAGCGTTTCCCGAGTCTCCACGATGGGTCTGGTCACTGGGCGAGTCACGCCAATATGAGTATGCTGTGATGGACGCTCTGCGAATTGGCGGACGAAGTCAAGGCTGCCTTTTGGCCCGGCCAAGCAGCGCACGGGGCAGCACATAATAATGTAGTGGTAGGGGACAGCAACGATGCTGAAAGAGAAAGCCGGTAGCCTAATCCATGAGATAGCCGCCGTTCCCGGTGTTGTTCCGGGAACATCAGCCACTCCGACCTGCCATGCTGGCCGATGAATCGAATAAGACCAAGTCGCAGATGTCTCTGAAATGCAATCGATTTCGGGTCGGAGTTTGTCTTTGACACTCATCATGGCGCAAGCAGACGGATCGGGGAGTCGTGACGCATGCGGCGGACGTTGACCGGCTGTGTGCTGCTGCTCTCTCTGTTATCCGTCGATAGTTTCGGAGACGAGCCAGCAACCGTCGTTATCGCCAACAAGTCGGTACAGCAGGCTTCTCTTCCGCTGGAGACGCTGAGGGCCATTTTCGCGATGCGACAGAGAACCTTCCCCGACGGGCAGGCCGTGCACGTCTTCGTTCTGCCGGACGACAATCCGATTCACGAGGATTTTTCCAAGAAAGTATTGGGTGTTTATCCGCATCAACTCCGACTCGCCTGGGATCGTGCCGTGTTCTCGGGCACTGGGCAGGCCCCCAACGAGGTCTCCAGCGAAGCCGAAATGATCGAGGACGTCGCCTCCACGCCCGGCAGTGTCGGATACATCAAAAAAACAAGCCTGAATGGTCAGGTTCGGGTGCTCGACATTGAATAAATCGTTATCAAGTGACTTTTCGAAAGCCGCCATTGCCGTTCTCGTCATGGTCGGCCTGCTGTTCCAGGTACCCGCAAGCAGAGCCGCACCGCTGCCCGATACCTTTCAGGTGCACGGTTTCATGAGCCAAGCCCTCATCGTGACCGACCATAACGATTTCTTCGGGCCCAGTAGCGAGGGCGGCGGAAGCTGGGAATACACCGAACTGGGCCTGAATGCCTCTTTTCGACCGCTAAGCAACGTGT
Organism: Salinicola sp.; assembly: GCF_982684285.1. NCBI lineage: Bacteria > Pseudomonadati > Pseudomonadota > Gammaproteobacteria > Oceanospirillales > Halomonadaceae > Salinicola > Salinicola sp. The sequence continues at coordinate 11,662 of NZ_CEXLVS010000050.1, forward strand.
TGGTGGCGGGGCAGCTGCTTGCCAGGCAAGCCGGAGATATCCAGCAGTTGAATGACGTTGAACTCGATTATGGGGTTATCGATTACCAGTTCTACAGCGATGCCAATATGACATCAGGTGTACAGCTGGGAAGGTTCAAAAACCCGTTGGGCCTGTATAATCAAACACGTGATATTGCTATTACTCGTCCGAGCATACTTCTACCCCAATCTATATATTTCGATCGCACCCGAAAGCCCGCGCTGTCAGCTGATGGTCTGATCGGCTATCTCGAAAAGCCCCTGAATAACGGCGTGTTAAGAGTCCAGGCCGGTGCCGGAAAGCCCAGAATGGATTCCCAATCGGAAGTCTCGGCTTTTGGTAGGGACGATTTGGGGGAATACTCTGGAAATACATCCTATATTGGCCAGGTGCGTTATGAACATGGCGGCGGCAACCTGGTTTTAGCGATGACCTACGCAGACGTTAATGCTGCTCTGGACTCCAAGCCTTCGGGGCCCGGGTCGGGAAATTTTTCGTTTCAACCCTTGATATTTTCTTTTCAATACAATCAAGAAAACTGGTCTTTGACAAGCGAATATGCCCTTCGGCATGTTAAGTCAAGCGGGTTTTCAGACCCTTACAATTATGAGGCAACTGGAGAAAGCTGGTACATTCAGTTTACCCGACGCCTTAGTGCCGACTGGCAATGGTTGCTGAGATATGATTCTTTGGTAACGGATAAGACGGATCGTCATGGTGGTGAGTATGAGGAACTAACAGGTAGACCCGCCTATTCTAGATATGCGAAAGATTGGACTACTGGATTGCAGTGGCGACCCTATTCTCGTCTTTTGATCTCATCCGAGTTTCATAATATTGAAGGGACAGGGTGGTTGCCATTTCAGGATGCATCAGAAGTGGAGACTCAGCAAAAATACTGGAATATGCTGCTTTTCCAGGTCTCATATTTCTTTTGATCTGACTGGTGGTTGTTATGAGGCGCGCTGAGATGAATGCTAAAAAAGGGAGTTTCCGGTTAGATCTAAAGTGGCGGGCAATGCTGTTGACCAGCTTTCTTTTGCTGGCTTTGACGAGTCTAATTGTATGGGTGAGTAATCACTCCCTAATGAGCCAGTTTCAGCACTCTCGAGACGAGTTTTACGAAAATCAAAGCCAGGAAGTTAGCTATAATATTCAGCGCTCCGCGGATGTCATGCGGCAAATGGCTGGAATGGTGGCTTCTTCAGAGGATTTGGGGGACGCGCTTCTCAACGGCAGTCCAAGCGACGCTGAGTGGGCAATAATAGCTACATGGCCAACACTGCAACTAGATGTCGGAGTGGATGATGTCGTCGTATACAATCGTAATCTGCAACCCGTCGTGACGTTGGGGCGTGAACTAGAGTTTGCGTCCCGAAAATATAGTCACGAATGGCTAAGTGATGTTTTAAACAATGAGAAACCAAGCGACAGGCTCCTTTGCCTGGAGTCCTGTCAGCAGTACGTGGCTGTGCCGATTCTTGCGCAGGGAGTAGACGCGGGGGTCGTGTTGCTTACACGCTCTTTGGCGGATATTACTCGTTATTTGCAGAAAAGTTCTGGCAGTGAAGTGGCACTACTGATCAGTTCGGAAGATCCCTCTTCTGAGAGAAGATATTTGCGCGAGTGGAAAACGTCTTTAGCAGCTGTGACGCATGAGGCTGAGGTGCTCCCTTTTATTGAAAGAATGTCTCAAGACTTTCCTCTTTCGGCGACTCGAGGTAAGGCTCTAAGCTATATTGACAGCGGTAGACGATACGAAGTTTCTTCTATTGCATTGGAAACAGGGAGAGAGGATAAACCCTCCAGTTTCTTTCTTCTGATCTCAGACGTGACGGATCAGTTGAAAGAGATCACGAAAACAACGCAGATGATTCTTATAATTTCGCTGATAGGGTGGGCGGCGGCCGAGGTTTTACTTTACCTGATATTGCGCTATCGAATGGATCATTTGAGAGAGATTAGCCAAAAACTACCTCTGTTGGCTGAACAAAATTATAGTGTAATGCGCCGTAGTATACCAAGAAAAAAATCTTTCTTTGTTGACGAGATTGACGCGTTAGAGATAACTGCCATAGAGCTTGAAGTCAAGCTGGAGGACTTGGAAAAAGAGGTTGGCAAACGGGGGGTAGAGTTAGAGGCAAGGGTCGCAGAGTTAGCAAGAGAGAGGGACTTTATTAGAGGGCTGATGAACACCGCTCAGGTTTTAGTGTTGACGCATCGTCGTGACGGAGTGATTACTCTGACGAACCGACTTTGTCAGACCATGACCGGGCTTGACGAGCAGGATTTGCGAGGGTGTACCTTTCAGCAGCTATTCTCGAAGGATTTTTTTAACGCTGATGAATATTTGAAAGCTGGTGGGCAGCAAGAAAGTCATTTTGTGTCAGTGGATGGCATTGTAAGGACTATTGTCTGGTATCACACTCCGCTTAGAGTTGACGGGGACCAGCGAGAACTGATTTCGGTAGGGGTGGATATTACTGAGCGAAAATTGGCCGAAAATCGCTTGACCTGGCTAGCTAATAGAGATCCATTGACTGAGTTGTACAACCGCCGTTTTTTTGAAGAAGCACTTCAGCGTGCAGTAACACCTGAGGCGTTTGGTGCAGTCCTGTATCTCGACTTAGACCGTTTCAAGGATGTCAATGAGCTGAGTGGTCATCAGTCTGGCGATCAGTTATTACGCGCTGTAGCATCTACGTTGTCGGGGCTTAGTCGAGGATATATCGTTGCGCGGCTGGGCGGTGATGAGTTTGGCATCTTGATGGAACATACATCGACTGACACTGCTGTAGATCTGGCGAGGAAAATCGCCGACCACCTAGACCAACAGAGTATACATATTCAAGGACGGACACACCGAGCTAGTGCCAGCATCGGTGTGGCTGCCTATCCTGATCACGGTGACCGGCCCGACAGTCTGATGGCCAACGCAGACTACGCCATGTATAGGGCCAAGGAGGACATGGCTAAGCGTTGGCATTTGCTGCAGCCAGATCAACAGGATCGTGAGGAACTTAAGCAACGAGTTTTCTGGGCCGAGAGGATACGCAGTGCTCTACTTTATGATCAGTTCGAACTACTTCTACAACCCATCTTTAGGCTGATAGATTTCAACATACAACACTACGAAGCGCTGTTAAGATTGAAAGGTGACGATGGCGAGTACCTGTCACCTGGCACCTTTATTCCGATCGCGGAGAGAAATGGTCAAATTGCGGCCATAGATAGGTGGGTAGTGGGGAAGGGGATTGAGCTAATATCCAGATTCACAGACGAATCCATCAGCTTGGCCATTAATCTTTCGGGGCAGTCTCTTCAGGACAAAGAGCTGATGTCGTTCATGAAATGTGAGTTTGATAAACGAGGGGTCGAACCCCGCCGTCTCATTGTAGAGGTTACAGAAACGGCAGCAGTGACTGATTTTACTTCCGCCCGAGGAGTCCTTGAGGATATTAGGCGCCTTGGTTGTCAAGTCGCGCTGGATGACTTTGGAGTCGGGTTTAGCAGTTTTTATTATCTTGGTCAGCTTCCGTCCGACTATATAAAAGTTGATGGGTCGTTTATCACGACGCTGCCTGATAGTGAAGAGAACCAGCTTATCGTCAAAGCAATTGCCGATATTGCCAAGGGGCTAGGAAAGAAAACGGTGGCGGAGTTTGTTGATAAGCCTTCTATATTGCCATATCTGAGAAAATACAAAATTGACTATGTCCAAGGATTTTATTTGGGAAGACCTCAGCCGGCCGCGGAAGTTGGAATTAGGTGAGAATTTGGCCAAGGCCGAAGTGCTAGCCTCGGGCGACTCCCCAGACCACAATTTCCTGAAGAAGTTTAACCTTATCCTGGCAACAACGGAACGTGACAAAGCGAGAGTCTTTTCTCTCAGGCACCGGGTTTTTTGCGAGGAGTTGGGCTTTTTCTCGCTGGACCTGGCCGATCGTTTGGAGCAAGACGCTTTCGATACGAACTCGCTTCATTGTCTGCTAGAGCACCGTGCAACGGGTCTGGCGATAGGTTGTCTACGCGTGGTGATGGCTTGTGACTCCAAGGGGGACGCGTTCCCAATACCTGTCGAAAAACATTGTCGTGAACTCAGTGTTGAGATCAGTCTTGATTTGAAGGCGGTCGGTAGAGATAGCCTATGCGAGATTTCTCGCGTGGCTATCCCCAAGTTTTTCCGGTCGGGTGGTAAGGATGAATCGCTTGCAACCGATCTGGAGCGCTGGGTTTTCGGCCAGCACGAGCGTCAAGATTTCCTGATGGCCGGCGTGGCGCTGAATCTGTGTGCGACGGCGCTCAGCGGTATTTCGAAACGCTACCATGTATTGGCGATGATCGAACCGCGGTTTCAGCGCTTGCTGGCAAGGGTTGGTTTGCATTTCGAACAGGTAAGTCCGACCGTAGAACTTCTAGGATTAAGGGCGGCATTTTATATTCATCAGCAGCGCGCGGAAACGGAGCTGAGTGAGACCGTTCGCCCTCTGTACAATGCGCTTCGGATCAATCTGGAATCCCAGTTTCTTCGCGAGGGGATAGGCTCCCGGATTGGGATTTTCCACTAGTACATTCTGCGCGACGACGGGCCGACCCGCCGTCGCCAGTCTCGCTTCAACCGATCGCTGCGGCGATCTTCTCGCCCAGGCTCTGGGTCGTTCCCTTGCCTTTCAGGTCCGGGGTCAGCGCTGACTTGTCGTCATCTGCCAGGACTTGCTCGATCGCACTGACCATCGCGTCGCCCGCCTCCTTGTAGCCCAGATGCTCGAGCATCATCGCGCCACACCAGATCTGCCCGATCGGATTGGCGATGCCCTTGCCGGCGATGTCCGGGGCGCTGCCGTGGACCGGCTCGAACAGGCTCGGGAACTTGCCTTCCGGGTTGATGTTCGCCGAGGGCGCGACGCCGATGGTGCCGGTGCAGGCGGGGCCGAGGTCGGAGAGAATGTCGCCGAAGAGGTTGCTGGCGACGACGACGTCGAACCAGTCCGGGTGGAGCACGAAATTGGCGGTCAGGATGTCGATATGGAACTGGTCGACGCTGACGTCCGGATAACCCTTGGCCATCGCCTTCACCCGTTCGTCCCAGTACGGCATGGTGATCGAGATGCCGTTGGACTTGGTCGCGGAGGTGAGTTTCCGGCGCGGTCGACTCTGCGCCAGGTCGAAGGCGTATTTCAGCACACGGTCGACCCCGGTGCGCGTCATCACGGTCTCCTGCATGACCGTTTCCCGCTCGGTGCCCTCGAATATCTTGCCGCCGATGCTCGAGTATTCCCCTTCGGTGTTTTCCCGCACCACGTAGAAGTCGATGTCGCCGGGCTCGCGGTCGGCCAGCGGGCTCTTGATGCCGGGCATCAGGCGGCAGGGCCGCAGGTTGATGTACTGGTCGAAGTGGCGCCGGAACTGCAGCAGCGCACCCCACAGCGAGATGTGGTCCGGCACCTTGTCCGGCCAGCCTACTGCGCCATAGAAGATGGCATCGAAGCCGGAGAGCGTCTCGAACCAGTCGTCCGGCAACATCTTGCCGTGCTCGAGATAGTAGTCGCAGCTGCCGAACTCGAAATGCTCGAACTCGAGACCGATATCGAAGCGCCTGGCGGCCGCTTCCAGTGCGCGCAGTCCCTCCGGAACCACCTCGGTGCCGATGCCGTCGCCGGCGATGACGGCGATCTTGTGGGTCTTGGCTTGAGCGGGTTTGTGAGCCATGACTGGCTTACCTCATGAAGTGGGTGAGTTGCTGGAAGAGCGCATCCGGCGCTTCCTCGGGAAGATAATGGCCGCAGGGCAGGGTGCCGCCTTCGACGCTGTGACGGGAAACCGCCCGCCACTCGCCGAGAGCATCGAAGCAGCGCTCGATCACGCCGTGCTCGCCCCACCACACCGCCAGCGGAACCTGAAGATGCCGGCCGGCATCGCGGTCGGCGCGGTCGTGCTCCAGATCGATGGTGCGGGAGGCGCGATAGTCTTCACACAGGCCATGGGCCGCGCCCGGGAGGGCCAGGCAGCGCTGGTACTCCGCGATCGCTCGCGGATCGAACGGGCCCAGCCCGGCATGACGGCCACCCACGATCCGGGTGACGTAGTCGGCGGGCGCGGCTTCGATCCAGGATTCCGGCAGAGGCCTGGGTTGAATCAGGAAGAACCAGTGCCAGTAGGCCGTGGCGAAAACGAGATCGGTGGCCTCGTACATCGCCAGCGTCGGCGCGATGTCCAGCACCATCAGCTTGTTCACTCGCTCGGGGTGGTCGAGCGCCAGCCGGTGCGCGACCCGGCCGCCGCGATCGTGCCCGCAGAGGAAGAACCGCTCGAACCCCAGGGCCCGCATGACCGCAACCTGGTCATGCGCCATCCGGCGCTTGCTGTAGTTGAGGTGCCGTGCGTCCCCCTCCGGCTTGCTGGAATCGCCATAGCCGCGCAGGTCGGTGGCGACCACGGTGTAGTGCTCGGCGAGCCGAGGGGCGAGAAGATGCCAGATGACATGGGTCTGCGGGTGACCGTGAAGCAGCAGCAGCGGTGGGCCTTCGCCTCCGATCACGCCGTGGATGGCGATGTCCCGTTCTACCTCGATATCGAACTCGCGAAATCCGTCGAACATCGGTCTGGCCTCGTTCTTGGGCGCATTGGGTCGCTGGCACCAGTGTAGTCGCTGCCGGATTCGGGATAATCCGGTTAGAATCGAAACGACTATTGCGCTGAGGTGGAGAATTCGATGTCCGCGGTCGACGATCTGGCCTTCTTCCAGCGGGTCGCCCAGGCAGGCAGCCTGACCGGCGCGGCCCGGGAACTGGGGCTGTCACTCTCGGCGGTCAGCAAGCGGCTGCAGCAGCTGGAGAGGCGTCTCGGCGTGTCACTGGCGGCGAGGACGACGCGGCGCTTGTCGCTGACAGCGGAGGGGGAGCGCTATCTGAAGCGCGGGGCGATGATCCTCGATGACCTGGGCGATCTGGAGAACTCGCTGCGGGACCAGGGCGCCGTGCTCTCGGGGCGGCTGAGAATCAACGCCACCTTCGGTTTTGGCCGGCGCCATGTGGCACCGCTGATCTCGCGTTTCGCCGCGCGTCATCCGCAGCTGGAACTGCTGCTGGAGCTGACCAGCTTCCCGGTCGGACTCGACGAGCAGGGGTTCGACATCAACATTCGTGTCGGTGAGCCGCCGGCGTCGCGCTGGATCGCCAGGCGACTGCTCGCCAACCGCCGGATACTCTGTGCCGCCCCCGGTTATCTGGCGAGCGCGCCCAGGCTCGAGCGGCTGGAGGATCTGGCACGGCATCGCTGCCTGATCGTGCGGGAGAACGATACCGACTACTCGCTGTGGCGGTTCGAGGCCGCCGACGATACCCGCACCCGTCGTGCCATCCGCGTTCATGGCCGGCTGGCGAGCAACGATGCCGAGGCGATGACGCGAATGGCGCTCGATGGCCACGGCGTCTTGCTGCGCTCCTGGTGGGACGTTCACGAGCATCTGGCCAGCGGTGATCTGATGCCGTTGTTGCCGCAGTGGCAGGGGATCCGGGCTGACTTCCACCTGCTCTACGCCGAGCGGGCAAGAGACAGTGCCCGGATTCGGCAGTTCGTCGATTTCATGACGACCGAGATGACGGGACGGGTGCCGCCACTGCCTTGATCTCGGGGAAGCACCGACGAGCGCTGAATGCCGGGAACACGGACAAGAAATTTCCGGGAGAAATTCCTGACGTCGCGTCAGGGATGGCAGAGCACAAAAAAATGCCCACCAGGGGATGGTGGGCAAGTAAGGGATCATTCAAGGGAACACCTACTCAGAGTCAGCCCTGCTGCATTAGTTCCGGGCGAAGACAAAAAAATCGCCACGAATTTGTAACGGTTTTTTGCTATGTCAAGCCGTGACCCGGCGGTGGCTCCCGATATCTTGATCTACAAGGAGAATTTTTTCTGCACCGCTTCCCAGGCCGGCTCGCCTTCGCGCGTGGTGACCCCCTTCATCATGGCTTCGACGCGATCCGGATGGTTCTCGATCCAGGTCGTGGCGACCTCTTCCATCGGCTTCTCCTCCTGGCCGTACTGCTTGATCATCCAGCTCTGCTCCTCGGCGGAAAACGAGAACTGATCGAAGAAGGCCACCAGATTCGGGTTGGCCTCGGCGTAGTCGCTGGCCATCAGCGTGCGCACGTCGCTGGCACCGTTGCCTTCGCCGAACAGGTTCTTCGAATCGCTGAGGTAGCGCATCGGCAGTTCGAGGTTCATCCAGTGCGGCGTCCAGCCGACCCAGACGATGGGCTCCTCGTTGGCGATATGGCTCTTGGCGGCGCTCAACATGCCGACGGTGCTGGTATCGACCAG
>NZ_CEXLVS010000051.1:0-19828 GCF_982684285.1 Salinicola sp.
CGATACCGACCGATGCGCAGGTTTCGTACCGCGGATCTTGCGCCGCCAACAGGAACCAGGCATCCGTCACCTGATAGTGGCGTCTGGCCACCCAGCGTATCCGGTCGATACGCTCTGTCGTCAGCGTGTCGATGGTTACCGAGTGATGCATGGCGTCTCGGCGCCTTGTTTCGTAGCGTTCCCGATCCACGGTATGGCACCTCATCGAAAGCCGTGTTTCCCGCCCATCCGTGTGGCACTTCAACAACCGTTCTATAGTGATTCATGGCCCAGCGCCGTGGTCGATTCTCGCAACCTGACAAGGGTTTGAATTAATAATTCAATACAAACTTGAACAATGGTTCAACTGAAATTGAACTATTAGTTCAAATTGATTCAATGGATGAAAAGAGTTTGTTTGCGCTCCGCCTCAAAGCGGCGCTGACCGCCGCTGGATACGAACCCCGCCCTTCGGTACTCGAGCGTGAGTTCAACTTGCGCTACTGGGGAGCGCCAGTCACCTTCCAGGGGGTGCGACGGTGGTTACGAGGCGATTCGATACCTTCGCAGGACAAGCTGCAGGTGTTGGCCGGTTGGTTGGGCATCGAACCGCAGGTCCTGCGTTACGGCGAACGGTCGTTACACGTTCGCGGCATGATGCAGGCGACCTGGGTCATACCCGTGGGAGGGGAGGAGGACGAGATCCTGCGGATCTACCGGGGGCTCGACGATGCACAGCGCAAGATCCTGCGGCAAGTGGTGCTGACGTTCGCCAGGGCAAACGGCCTGCAGCCGGAAGATGCCGAAGGCTCGTCCTGACATGCGTCGGCGACGGAGCCGATCGGATCGCGCTCCGTCGCAGCGGCCCGTTACCGCTGCCGTGACTCCGCCAACTGCCCGCGGCGATAGTCGCCCTGGCGATCCAGCATCCAGCCCGGATACTCCGGCGGCAGCGCGCTGACCTGGTCGAGGCGGGCCAGTTCGTCCTCGTCGAGACGCACCTCGGTGGCGGCGATGTTGTCGTCGAGCTGGTCGAGGCGCTTGGCGCCGACGATGACGCTGGTCACGGCCCTCTGATGCAGGAGCCAGGCCAGCGCGATCCGGGCAACCGAAACGCCCTTGGCCTCGGCGATCTCGCGCATGGTGTCGATGCAGTCGAAGCCGCGCTTCCGGTCCACCGGCGGGAAGTCGAAGGTGGCGCGCCGGTCGCCGGCCTGTGCTTCTTCGTCCCGCTTATACTTGCCGCTGAGCAGCCCGCCGGCCAGCGGGCTCCAGACCATAAGCCCCAGCTTTTCGCTCTCCAGCAGCGGGACGATCTCGCGTTCGAGGTCGCGCCCGGCCAGGGTGTAGTAGGCCTGTAGCGATTCGAACCGGTGCCAGCCGTTCTGCCGGGCGATGCCCAGCGCCTTCATGATCTGCCAGGCCGCCCAGTTGGAGACGCCGACGTAGCGTACGTGGCCGTGCTCGACCAGCGTGTGCAGCGCGCGTACGGTCTCCTCGATCGGCGTCGCGGGATCGAAGCCGTGGATCTGGTAGAGATCGATGTGGTCGAGCTGCAGACGCTTCAGGCTCGCCTTGACGCCCTCCATGATGTGGTAGCGCGAAGCGCCGCGATTGTTGACCCCGTTGGAGCGGTAGGGATCGTCGGTGCCGGTGGGGCCGAAGACCTTGGTGGCGACGACGACGTCGTCGCGCGCAACGCCGAGATTCCTGAGCGCCTGGCCGGTGATGACTTCGGACTGGCCCTGGGAGTAGACGTCGGCCGTGTCGATGAAATTGATGCCGGCGTCGAGAGCCCGGCCGACCAGCTTGTCGGCATCCGCCTGCTGCAGATTGCCGATCTGGCTCCACATCTCGCCGTTGCCGCCGAAGGTCATGGTGCCCAGGCAGAGCTCGGAGACGAACAGGCCGGTATTGCCCAGATTGCGGTAGCGCATGGTGGTACTCCTCGTTGTCGATGAGGGAAGGGACGACAGAGAATCGAGTATGGTCGACAGGGGGCAACGAGACTGGCTCGATCCGATCGGATCTTTGCCCAAAACTGCCAGAGGCAGCTCCTCGAGTGCCTTTCGGAGGCGGGTTGGGATAGGCTGGATCTCTCGTGGGGAGAGATATCGCCATCATGAATCAACGAGTCGATGCGGTGACGCCGCTGTCCGGTTACGGGTTGGCGGGCGGGGACGACAGGGCGCTCTTGGGTTACCGCCAGGAACTGGTCGAGTTGCTCGATCGTCTGACGCTGGGTCGCGAGGGCAAGTTGCCGAGCGCCATACCCGGGTTGTCGATCCATCGGCTGAGCGCGCCCCGGCCGCCGCAGTACGTGGTACACGATCCGGTGTTCAGCGTGATCGCCCAGGGCGCCAAGCGGCTCTCGATCGGGCAGGAGATCTACGAGTACGACCCGATGCATTACCTGGTTTCGTCGGTCGACCTGCCGGTACTGGCGGACGTTTCCCGGGCCAGCCGGGAGGCGCCCTACCTCGGGTTGCGCCTGGATCTCGACGTCGAACTGATCGGCGAGCTGATCCATGACGACAACCTGCCGACCGTCTCGGCCACCGAACCGGCGCGGGGTCTCTACGTGAACCGGCTCGAAGCCCCGCTGCTGGAAACGGTGCTGCGTCTGCTGCGGTTGCTGGATTCGCCGCAGGACATTCCGGTATTGGCGCCCATGATCAAGCGCGAGATCGCCTACCGCCTGCTTCGCCATGGACACGGCGCCCGGCTCCGCCAGATCGCGCTGAAGGATAGCCAGACCCGGCGGATCGCGGCGGCGATCCGCCTGCTGCGCGAGCGTTACGCCGAACCGCTGCCGGTCGCCGTCATCGCCGGGAACGTGCATATGAGCGTGTCGTCGCTGCACCATCACTTCAAGGCGGTCACGGCGATGAGTCCCCTGCAGTACCAGAAGCAGCTGCGCCTGCAGGAGGCCCGGCGCTTGCTGCTCGCCGGAACCCTCGAGGTGACGGCGGTGGCGCAGCGTGTCGGCTACGAGAGTCCCTCCCAGTTCAGCCGCGAATATCGGCGCTGTTTCGGTCTGCCACCGCAGCGGGACAGGCAGCGCTGGCGCCCCTAACCGAGTGCCGGGGTCACGGCATCATCGACGGCATCATGCGGTAATACAGATTGAACGGTATCCACAGCGTACCGCCCACCATGATGGTCAGAATCAACACGATGAAGAGGATCTGCTGCAGGTCCTCGCGCTTGTTCCTGGTCGACAACAGCGTCAAACAATCTATCAAACAGAAATGAAGTCGTTCGATGCCCGGTCCGGTGGAAAGACGCATCAACCGTGACAACCGCCATGAAATTTGAACATGGTGGGTATTGCCCCTGACTATCAGGAGCTCGCTTGGGCAAGGTTCGAACTATCGTGCAGCCCTTGCCGCGAGCGGGTTCGGCATTTCACCGGCGAGATCGGGCGGAGGGAGCCCATGGCCAATCGTCGCCCCGTTGGCCGAAGGTCGGTTTCCCGCGGTTGGACAGTGCCAAGGGTTCACTCTATAAGTTGTGGTGCGCCCGTATCGGGAAGCCCTTCTGCTCGGGCCGGATCCACGCGCTCGAGTCGCGAGCGGCTGAGGCGGGCAGAATTCGGGCGATCGCGTCGCGAACCTGACATCCGAGTCATCACGGCCATGGGGCATTTGACTCGTCGCGTCCGCCCACGAAGGGCATCGCCAAGGGGTACCAGCGCAAGGCGATCATCGTCTTGCGGCGTTGAATTAGGGAGAGATCACCGTGACCAGCGACAACCGAAAACCGACGACGACGGATGCCGGCATCCCCGTAGCGAGTGAAGAAAATGCACTGTCCGTAGGCCCCGATGGCCCGATCGTGCTTCACGACCACTATTTGATGGAGCAGATGGCGGCCTTCAACCGCGAGATGATCCCGGACCGCCAGCCGCACGCGAAGGGGGGCGGGGCTTTCGGTCATTTCGAAGTCACTCACGATGTCAGCAAATACACCAAGGCGAAGTTCCTGCAGCCGGGCAAGAAGACCGAGATGGTCGCGCGATTCTCGACGGTGGCCGGCGAATCGGGTAGCCCGGATACCTGGCGCGACCCGCGCGGCTTCGCCCTGAAGTTCTACACCGAAGAAGGCAACTTCGACATGGTGGGCAACAATACGCCCGTCTTCTTCGTACGCGATCCGATGAAGTTCCAGCACTTCATCCACTCCCAGAAGCGCCGGGCCGACAACGGCCTGCGCGACCACGACATGCAGTGGGACTTCTGGACCATGGCGCCGGAATCCGCGCACCAAGTGACCTGGCTGATGGGTGATCGTGGCGTCCCTGCCACCTGGCGCCACATGAACGGCTACTCCAGCCACACCTACATGTGGGTCAACGCCCAGAGCGAACGTTTCTGGGTCAAGTATCACTTCAAGACCGATCAGGGCATCAAGTGCATGACCCAGGAGCAGGCCGACCAGATGGCCGGCAGCGATGCCGACTACCATCGCCGCGACCTGTTCGAGGCGATCAAGCGTGGCGATTATCCGACCTGGACGCTGCACGTGCAGATCATGCCGTTCGAGGATGCCAAGACCTATCGCCTCAACCCCTTCGACTTGACCAAGGTGTGGCCGCACGGCGACTACCCGCTGATGGAAGTGGGCAGGATGACGCTGGATCGCAATCCGGAGGATTTCCATACCCAGATCGAGCAGGCCGCCTTCGAACCCAACAACATGGTGCCGGGTACCGGGCTGTCGCCGGACAAGATGCTGCTGGCGCGCTCCATCTCCTATGCCGATGCACACCGTGCCCGTCTGGGGGTGAACTACAAGCACATCCCGGTCAACACGCCCAAGTCGCCGGTCAACAGCTACAGCAAGGGTGGCGCGATGCGCATGCACAACGCCAGCGACCCGGTCTATGCGCCGAACAGCAAGGGCGGCTCCAAGGCCGACCCCGAGCGCTATCCGGAAGATGCGGTGTGGCAGGCCGATGGCGAATTCGTTCGCACCGCCTACACCCTGCGTCCGGCGGATGACGATTTCAGCCAGGCCAACGACCTGGTCAACAAGGTGATGGACGATGCCGCCCGCGACCGTCTGGTCAACAACGTGGTCGGTCACGTCTCCGGCGGGGTCGAGGAGCCGGTGCTCTCCCGCGTGTTCGAGTACTGGCACAACATCGATGCCAATATCGGCAAGCGCATCGAGGAGGGCGTGAAGGCCAATCGCGGCAAGTAACGGCGACACCTGGCCGACACGGCATGACCAAGAGGCCCCGCTCACCGTCGGTGAGTGGGGCCTCGTCGTATCATTGCGGGGTCAGAAGCTGGTCCACTCCTCGGTTTCCGGATGCGCCTGGCGGTTGTCGTGGCGCACTGCCGGTGCGGCCGGCGCCAGGGCGGGAGCCTGCCGCGGGCGCGGGGGCGCCGCGTGGTCGGTGTCATCGAAGCCACGGAAGAACCCGACCTCGCGCGCCAGCTGCTCGGCCTGGCCCTGCAGGTTCCCGGTCACGCCGGTGGACTCCTCGACCAGCGACGCATTCTGCTGGGTGACGCTGTCCATCTCGCCGACGGCGAGATTGATCTGCTGAATCCCGGTCGACTGCTCGCGGCTGGCCACGGCGATCTCCGAGACCAGGTCGGTGACCTTTTCCACGTTGCTGACGATCCCGGCCAGCGTCTCGCCGGAGCGGTTGACCAGCTCCGATCCCCGCGACACCCGTTGCGCGCTCTCCGACACCAGCTGCTTGATCTCGCCGGCGGCGTCGGCGCTGCGGCTCGCCAACTGGCGCACCTCCTGTGCCACCACCGCGAAGCCCCGTCCCTGTTCGCCGGCGCGGGCGGCCTCTACCGAGGCGTTGAGCGCCAGCAGGTTGGTCTGGAAGGCGATCTCGTCGATCAGGCCGATGATGTTGGCGATCTGCTTGCTGGAGGCGTCGATCTCCTGCATCGCGGTGATCGCTTCATTGACCACTTCCCCGCCCTGCTTGGCCTGGGTGCTGACCTGGCTGGCGAGGCTGTCGGCCTGCGAGGCGTTGTCGGCGTTCTGCTTGACGGTGTTGGTGATCTGCTCCAGCGCCGCAGCGGTCTCCTGCAGGCTGGCGGCCTGTTCCTGGGTGCGCTGGCTCAGGTTCTCGTTGCCGGCCGCCAGCTCGGCGGAGATCGATTCCACGTTCCTTGCGTTGCGCGCGACCTCGCCGATCACGCTCGACAGTTTGTCCCGCATCGACGCCATGGCGTCCAGCATGCGACCGAACTCGTCGCGATAGTTGGCACTCAGGCGCACGCCGAGATCGCCCTTGGCCAGCGACTCGGTGAATGCCGTGGCCTCCCGCAGTGGCCTCAGGATGCCGCGACTGAGCCACCAGCCGATGGCGATGGCCACCATCAAGCCGAGAAGGATAGCGCCGATGATCACGTTGCGGCTGAACTGATAGTCCTCGACGCTCTGCTGGTAGCTGGCGAGGGTGGCCTCTCGTGCCCCTCGATAGAGCGAGGTGACCGGCTCGTAGAGGTCAGCATAGATCTGGTTGACCTGCGCTTCGCTCGCCTTGCCGCTGTCCAACTGGCTGCGAAGCGATTGCAGCTGCTGCTGGTAACGCTCGGCCTGCTGCCGCTCCGCATCGCTCGACACCAGTGCCGGGTAGTAGTGGTTCCAGGCGTCGTCGGTGCGCTTGCGGTTCGCCTCGACCTCCCGTTGCTGGGCGTCGGAGAGATTGCCGGCCCCAACCCGGGCGAAGATGGTGCGATTGTCGCCGATGGCTGCCCTCACCGTGGAGAGCTCGATCATTTCCTGAACATTCTCTCCGACGATGGACTGCATCGCCTGCTGGGTCTGGCGGTTGCTCAATACGCCCTGTATGCCGATCACGACCAGCAGCAGGATGATCAGGCCCAGCGCCAGGAATAGTCGGGCTTTGACGCTGTGGAGCGCAATTCTCATGTTCGATCCCCCAAGAATCTCTTTCAGGTACGGCGCAGGTTTCCACGCGAGCGCGTGTCGTTAGTTTTTTATCGGCCCGGTTCAACTTTTATTGAAGTGCAGTTTAATTTTTTGATGACGGTAGGAGACGATTCGGTGTCATCCGACTGCCGGGAGGTGCCGGGCTGTGCCGGGTGGCGGTCCGGGTCGAGAGGTGCCGGCGCGGCTTGACGAGGGGCAGAGAGGGGCGATAGAGCCAGAAAAAAGAGGAGGGAGGGGCGGCGTCTGGTGGACGCCGCGCGGTGTGGCGGTCAGTGACCGCGCTGCTTGATCTGATCCTTCAGTTGCCCGGGAACCTGCTTGATGATCAGGCGGTCGCGCTCGTCGTCGTACTCGATGCTGTTGCCGAGCAGGTGAGAGTCGAAACTGATGGAGACGCCGCTGGCGCGCCCGGCGAAGCGCTTGAACTGCTGCAGGGTGCGCTTGTCCGGCGGGATCTCGGCGGCAAGACCGTAATCCTGATTGCGGATGTAGTCGTAGAACGCCTTGGGTTGCTGCTCGTCGACCAGTTCGGAGAGCTCGTCCAGCGTGATCGGCTCCCCGCGCTTGGCCTGGGCATTGGCATAGTCGATCAGCGTGTCGGTCTTCTCCCGGCTGGCTTCCTCGGGCAGGTCCTCGCTCTCCACGTAGTCGCTGAACGCCTTGAGCAGGGTGCGTGTCTCGGCCCCGGCATTGACGCCCTCCTGGCATCCAAGCCACTGCCGAAAGGCTTCCACCAGTTTCTTGTTGCCCCGGTCCTGCACGTAGGTGATGTACTGGCGTGACTCCCCGCGTTGCCACTGGGTCAGGTCGATTCGTGCCGCCAGCATCAGCTGGCCGAGGTTGAGCTGCTGGACGGGGACGACGTTGAGATCGTGGTCGAAGCCATAGCCGTCGCGCTGATGGAGCAGCGTCAGGGTCAGGGTCTCCGCCTCCCCCTGGCGGGAGTGAACGAACCACCAGTGGCCACCGATCGAGAGATGGGCGTCGATCAGCGGTGCCAGGCTTTCGGTGGTCTGCCGGGTGAAGTCGGTGAAGTTGATCTCGCCGCTGCGATAGCGCTCCAGCTCGTAGGCGAAACGCGACGCTGACGCCGTTGCGCCGTTGGTGTCGTTGGTCTCTTCCGAAGTACCGTCGACGAAGTGCCCCCACGCCTTGGGCTTGCCGTGAAAGCTCGAGTTGAACGCCGCCAGCAGCGACTCTGCCGTGGCGGTGTCGCGCATGGCTTCGCCGCCCGTCAGCGTGGCGGGATGTTCGTCGCCCTGTTTGTCGATGCGATGGGCGCAGGTCTGCAGTATCGGCATGAGATGGCTCGTGAAGCGTGAAAGGGCGGGCGGCCGGATGGCGGCCCGCGAAAGAGAGACGGCGGCGTGTCCGGGCCGGGGCCTCCTGCTCAGGGACGGAGGCGATACCCGGTGCGGAAGATCCAGCTGATGACGGCCAGGCTGACGGCCAGGAAGACGCCGATCATGACCAGGCTGGCGACCACGCTGACGTCGCTGATGCCGTAGAAGCTCCAGCGAAACCCGCTGACCAGGTAGACCACCGGATTGGCCAGCGTCACCGCCTGCCACATCGGCGGCAGCATATCGATCGAGTAGAAGCTGCCGCCGAGGAAGGTCAGCGGCGTGATGATCAGCAGCGGCACCAGCTGCAGTTTCTCGAAGCTGTCCGCCCAGATCCCGATGATGAAGCCGAGCAAACTGAAGGTGAGGGCGGTCAACAGCAGGAACAGCATCATCATGAACGGGTGCTGGATGTGCAGGTCGACGAAGAAGTTGGCCGTGCCCAGTATCACCAGCCCCAGAATGGCAGACTTGGAGGCGGCGGCGCCGACATAGCCGAGCACGATCTCGAAGTACGAGATCGGCGCCGACAGCACCTCGTAGATGGTGCCGGTGAACTTGGGGAAGAAGATGCCGAAGGAGGCGTTGGAGACGCTCTGTGTCAACAGCATCAGCATGATCAGGCCGGGCACGATGAAGGCGCCGTAACTGACGCCCTCGACCTCCTGGATGCGCGAGCCGATGGCGGCGCCGAACACGACGAAGTAGAGCGATGTCGAGATGACCGGAGAGATCAGGCTCTGCAACAACGTGCGCCCGGCACGGGCCATTTCGAAGACATAGATGGAGCGGACGGCTTGCAGGTTCATGAGCGCTCTCTGACCAGGTTGACGAAAATATCTTCCAGCGAACTCTGCTTGGTATGCAGATCCTTGAAGCGGATTCCGGCGTCCTCGATCTCGTTGATCAGTGCACTGATGCTGACGTGATCGCTATCGCCGGCTTCGCTGGCATCGTAGGTGTAGACCAGCACGTTGCCGTCTTCGGCCAGCGTCAACGGGTGATGGGCCAGCGCCGGCGGCACGCTGGCCAGCGGCGTCTGCAGGTGCAGCGTCAACTGCTTGCTGCCGAGCTGGCGCATCAGCGCCGCCTTTTCCCGCACCAGCACGATCTCGCCGCCGTTGATGACGCCGATCCGATCGGCCATCTCCTCGGCTTCCTCGATGTAGTGCGTGGTCAGGATGATGGTCACGCCGCTGTTGCGAAGCTCCCTGACCACCTCCCACATGTCGCGTCTCAGCTCGACGTCGACACCCGCGGTGGGCTCGTCGAGGAACAGGATCTCCGGCTCGTGCGCCAGGGCCTTGGCGATCAGCACGCGGCGCTTCATGCCGCCGGAGAGCGTGATCAGCTTGTTCTTGCGCTTGTCCCACAGCGACAGCGCCTTGAGCACCTGCTCGATGTGGGTGTCGTTGGGCGCTTTACCGAACAGGCCGCGACTGAAGCGCACCGTGTTCCAGACGGTCTCGAAGGCATCGCTGGTCAGCTCCTGGGGCACCAGCCCGATCTTGGCGCGCGCCGCGCGGTAGTCGGTGACGATGTCGTGACCGTCGACCATCACGCTGCCGCCGGTGGCGTTGACCAGCCCGCAGATGATGCTGATCAAGGTGGTCTTGCCGGCCCCGTTGGGGCCCAGCAGCGCAAATATCTCGCCGCGCTGGATCTCCAGGTCGATCTGCTTCAGCGCTTCGAAACCGGAGTCGTAGCGCTTGGAGAGGCCGGAGATGGCGATCACCGGCGCCGGCCGGGCGACCGGAGACTCGGCTTGGGTCTTGCGCGCTGGCGCTGTGGGCGTCTCGTGGTTCATGAAGGCGATACATCGTGACGTGAGGGGCCATCATTGTAGGCGAAAAAGATCGCCGACTGGACCCGTGAACGATCGGGATCGTGCAGGTGCCACCAGGAGCGCGCGAATGAAGGCTGACCGTGGCCGTTGAACGGGCGTAATGGCGCAGAGTTGTCTATAACGAACAGGCAACATAAAAAATCTTACAGAGAAGGTCGGTGTCGGAAAGATGCCGGGCTCGTTCCAGCAAGGAGGCCATTCATGCCACGTTCTTCCTTTATCCATCGCACCGCCATCGTGTTGTTCGCTGCCGTCCTCGGCGGCACGGCGCTGTCCGCCTGCACCACGACGACGACCTCCGACCGGGAAAGCCGGCTTTCGCAGCGCCAGCAGCTCGATCAGGACGTGGAACAGACGCTGGACCGGCTCTATCGCTCGGTGCCGGAGGCCCGCTCCCTGGCCGAGCGTGCGGAGGGCGTACTGGTGTTCCCGGGCGTGCTGGGCGCCAGCTTCATCGTCGGCGCCAGCCACGGTGACGGCTCGCTGCTGATTGATGGCGCCAAGGCGGGCTACTACACCACCACCAGCGGCTCGATCGGTTTCCAGGCCGGGGCGCAGTCCCAGGCCATCGTCTACATGCTGATGACGGAGAAGGCGCTCAACCGCGTGCGCAGCGACAACGGCTGGTCGGTGGGCGCCAGCGCCGGGGTCGCGGTGGCGGATATCGGTGCCAACGGTCAGATCACCAACAACACTGCCAACAAGGAAGTGGTGGCGTTCGTGATGAACAATCAGGGCATCCAGGGCGGCGTTTCGCTGAACGGCGCCAAGATCTCCAAGGTCAGCCCCTGATACGCCCCGGAGGGCAGCCCACCGGGATCGGGTGATTCACCGGCCCAGCGCAGGAAACCCACCGTGAGGTGGGTTTCTTGTGGCGATCTGAAAAGCCGGCGGGCCCGCCGGATCAGGCGCTCTCGGGCAGCTCGGCGTTGTGGTAGACGTTCTGCACGTCGTCGAGATAGTTCAGCATGTCGATGAGCTTCTCGAACATCGCCACGTCATCGCCTTCGACCGGCGTATGGGTCTGCGGCAGGAACTGGATCTCGTCGGCCTCGAACTCGAGTTCGCCGAAGGCATCGAGCAGCGCCTGCTTGGCCTTGGCATAGTCGATGTGCGGCGCGAAGACCGTGATACGACCCTCCTCGCTCTCGATGTCGGTGACGTCGACATCGGCTTCCATCAGCGCCTCGAGCACGGCCTCCTCGTCTTCTCCGGCGAAAGCGAAGATCGCGCAGTGGTCGAACATGTGGCTGACGGTGCCCTGGGTGCCGATCTTGCTCTTGGTCTTGGTGAAGCAGCCGCGCACGTCGCCGAAGGTCCGGTTCGGGTTGTCGGTCAGGCACTCGACGATCACCATGCAGTTGCCGGGGCCGAAGCCCTCGTAGCGTGCCGACGAGAAGTCCTCGCCACCGCTGCCCTTGGCCTTGTCGATCGCCTTGTCGATCACGTGCGAGGGGACCTGGTCCTTCTTGGCCTTGTCGATCAGCCCGCGCAGCGTCAGGTTGCCGGAGGGGTCGGTGCCACCGGACTTGGCGCAGACATAGATTTCGCGGCCATACTTGCTGTAGACCTTGGTCTTGGCATCGGCCGTTTTGGCCATGGATTCCTTGCGATTCTGGAAGGCCCTACCCATTGTCACTACCTATCAGGTTGTCAACGACGGGCGAGATTTTACGCAACATCGCGCCGATGTTGCAGGTTTATTTGGGCTTTTCCGCGCCAATTGACCACCCCCGGGCGACGAGACGGCGTCAATCTCGCCGTGCTCTGTTATCCTGCCGCGCCCGAGCATGACATGGCGAGACCGAGGCGTCCGCCGGTTGACTGCATCGATCCCTTCATCTCGACCAGGAGCGCCTGCCGTGCCCGATACCGACCCTCACCAGATGCCTCGCGGCGACAGTGACCCATCCGCGACGCACCAGCCCGAGGCGTTCTCCTCGCTGTCGCTGCCGTCGGCGCTGCAGGACAATCTGGCGTCGCTGGGCTATCTGGCGATGACGCCGATCCAGGCCGCCAGCCTGCCGCCGATCCTGCGCGGCAGGGACGTGATCGGCCAGGGCAAGACCGGTTCGGGCAAGACCGCGGCTTTCGGGCTCGGCCTGCTGTCGGCGCTCGAGGTCTCGCGGTTCCAGGTTCAGGCCCTGGTGCTGTGCCCGACCCGTGAGCTGGCCGATCAGGTCGCCGAGGAGCTGCGTCGGTTGGCCCGCATGCTGGCCAACGTCAAGATACTCTCGCTCTGCGGCGGCGCACCGCTGGGCCCGCAGTTGAACTCGCTCTCCCACGGCGCGCACGTCGTCGTCGGCACGCCGGGCCGCATCGAAGAGCATCTGCGCAAGGGGTCGCTGGATCTGTCCTCGCTCGCCGTGCTGGTGCTGGACGAGGCCGACCGCATGCTCGACATGGGCTTCCAGGCCGCGCTGGACGCCATCGTCGCGGCCACGCCGACGACACGCCAGACGCTGCTGTTCAGCGCCACCTACGGAGACAGCGTGCGCCCGGTCGCCGAGCGCATGCTGCGCGAGCCGGTGACGGTCGAAGTGGCCTCGACCCATGACGAGCAGAGCATTCGCCAGCATTTCCACCAGGTCGCCGACGAGCCGGCCCGTCTTGCGGCCCTGCGCCAACTGCTGCTGCACTACCGGCCGGAATCCAGCGTGGTGTTCTGCAACACCAAGCGCGAGACCCAGGCGGTGGCGGACGAGCTGGTCGCCATGGGATTCAGCGCCGAGGCGCTCCACGGCGATCTCGAGCAGCGCGATCGCGACCAGACGCTGATCCGTTTCGCCAACAAGAGCCTGTCGGTGCTGGTCGCCACCGACGTGGCGGCGCGCGGATTGGATATCGACGCGCTGGATGCGGTATTCAATTACCAGATCGCCCGTGAACTCGAGGTGCACGTGCATCGGATCGGTCGAACGGGGCGTGCCGGCGCGCGCGGCGTGGCCTGCACGCTGTTGACCGAGAACGAGGCCTATCGGCTCGAACGTCTCGAGGCATTCCTGGGCGAGCGCCTGCCGGTGGAGCCGTTGCCCGGCCGCGCCGACACCGGACAGCAACCGTTCCAACCGCGCATGGCGACGCTCCAGATCGACGCCGGCAAGAAGCAGAAGATCCGCCCGGGCGACGTGCTGGGGGCCTTGACCAACGGTGACGATGCCATCGAAGGCGATCAGGTGGGCAGGATCAAGGTGCTCGATCGCAGCGCTTACGTCGCGGTCGAGCGCGGCATCGCCAAGCAGGCGCTGACGACGTTGAGCGCCGGAAAACTAAAAGGGCGCAGCTGCCGGGTGCGCCGAATCGGACGCTGAGGATAGCGAGGACCTGTGAGGATAGCGAAAGCATGAAAGTACCCAAGCGATTGCAGCCGTTGGTCGAGGATGGCCTGGTGGACGAGGTCGTCAGTCAACTGATGAGTGGCAAGGAGGCCCAGGTTTTCGTGGTCCGCTGCGGTGACGAGCCGCGCTGTGCCAAGGTGTTCAAGGAAGCCAAGCAGCGCAGCTTCAAGCAGGCGGTGGCCTATCAGGAAGGCCGCAAGGTGCGCAACAGCCGCCGCGCGCGAGCGATGTCGAAGAAGACCCGCTACGGCCAGCGCGAGCAGGAGTCGGCCTGGTTGAATGCGGAAGTCGACGCGCTCTACCGCCTCGCCGAGGCGGGCGTGCGGGTACCGACGCCCTACGGCTTCGTCGATGGCGTGCTGCTGATGGAGATGATCGTCGATGCCGATGGCGACGTCGCGCCGCGCCTCGATGACGTCGAACTGACGCCGGAGCTGGCGCTCGAGTATCACCAGCGCCTGATCGGCGAAGTCGTCCAGATGCTGTGCGCGGGTCTGATCCACGGCGACCTGTCGGAGTTCAACATCCTGGTCGGCGCCGAGGGGCCGGTGATCATCGACCTGCCCCAGGCGGTGGATGCGGCCGGCAACAACAACGCGCCCTGGATGCTGGTGCGCGACGTCGACAACCTGCGCAGCTACTTCGGTCGTTTCGCGCCGGCGCTGTTGAAGACCGACTACGGCAAGGAGATCTGGGCGCTCTACGAGGCGGGCGAGCTCCACCCCGAGGTTCGGCTCACGGGGCGGTTCGTGCCGGATGCGACCCTCGTCGACGTCAGCGATGTCATGCAGGTGATCGACGCCGCCCGCGAGGAAGCCGCAGAGCGGCAGGCGCGCGAGCAGGATGACGACGAGCAGGCGTGGTAGCGGGCGATAAAGACAGCTGTCATGCCGGTAGAAAGCGTGACGTTGTCGGCACGGCTTGATCGGTGCCGGAGGAGAGCGTCTACACTCTGAGCATACCATCAGGCGATCTTTCGAGGTCGTCGCGTTCAAGGAGTGCCCCATGCAAGTCATCAACCTCAAGTCTCCCGGAGGCCTGGACCAGCTCAAGCTGCACGAGGTCGAAGGACCGGGAGAGCCGGGACCGGGAGAGATCCGCGTCCGCCTTCACGCCAGTTCGCTCAACTTCCACGACTATATCGTCGCCAGCGGGAAATCCCCGACCGAGGAAGGTCGCATCCCCATGGCCGACGGCGCGGGCGTGGTCGAAGCCGTGGGCAAGGGCGTCACGGAGTTCGCCACCGGCGATCACGTCGTCTCGACCTTCTTCCCTCACTGGCTCGATGGCCCGGCGCGCGTGGCCGACTTCAAGACGGTGCCGGGCGACGGCGTCGATGGCTACGCCCGCGAGCAGGTGGTACGGCCCGCCCACTGGTTCACCCACGCTCCCGAAGGTTATACCCATGCCGAAGCGTCCACGCTGACCACGGCCGGCCTCACGGCCTGGCGCGCACTGGTGGTCGATGGCGGCCTCAAGGCCGGCGATACCGTGCTCACGCTGGGGACCGGCGGCGTCTCGATCTTTGCGCTGCAACTGGCCAAGGCGATGGGGGCGAGGGTCATCTCGACGTCGTCCAACGAGGAGAAGATCGCTCGGCTCGAGGCGCTGGGTGCCGATCACACCATCAACTACCGCGAAGAGCCGGAGTGGGGCAAGAGAGTCCAGGCGCTGACCGATGGCCGCGGCGCCGATCACGTCATCGAAGTCGGCGGCCCGGGCACCTTGCCGCAATCCATAGATGCCGTTGCCATTGGCGGGCATATCTCGCTGATCGGCGTGCTAACCGGACGCGGCGGCGATATCCCGACCTCCAAGCTGATGGCGAAGCAGGCCCGGCTACAGGGGCTTATCGTGGGCAGTCGCCGTCATCAGATCGAGATGATTCGCGCCCTCGAGACCACCGGGATCAAGCCGGTCATCGACTGCTCGTTCGCGCTGGATCGAATTGCCGATGCCTTCCGCCACCAGGAATCCGGCAAGCACTTCGGCAAGATCTGCCTGGAGTTCTGATCTATAGCACCAACCACTGGTGCGGACACTTGAGGCAACCCGCCAGCGCCGCCGGACAGATGACTGACCGGCGGCGCTTTTTCACACCTTCCGATCGCTGTCAGCTATCCGTCTTGCGGGAAGCAGGGCGCAGGTCGTAGTCGAAATACTGGTGCATCAGGGTTTCGAACGTGCCGTCGGCGTAGACGCTGTCCAGCGCCTGGTCGAAGGCTTCGGCCAGCTCCTTGTCGCGAGGGCGCACGGCGATGGCGTTGCCCTTGCCGAAGGTCGACTCCGGCCGGTCGATGCGCGGGCCCACCTGGACGAACTGGCTGTCGGGATTGCCGATCTCCAGTGAATCCAGCGCCACGGGATAGTTGAGGAAAGCCAGATCGAGCCGCTGCGACTCCAGGTCCAGTGCGACGTCTGCCGCCTTGGCGTAGCGCTGAATGTCGAGCGTGCCGGCGTATTGCTGGGTGATGTAGCTGTCCTGGGTGGTGCCGCGCTGCACGCCGACCGACAACCCCTTGAGCGACGCCGGATCATCGAGGGAGATGTCGTTGCCCCGACGGGCGCCCCACACCTTGGGCGACATCGCATAGGGTCGCGTGAACCGCACCTGACGCTCCCGCGCCGGGGTGATCCGCATCGACGACATGATGGCGTCGTACTTGCGCGAGAGCAGGCCGGGGATGATGCCGTCCCAGCCCTGAACCACCCATTCGCAGTCGAGCTTGGCGCGCTGGCACAGGGTGTTGCCCAGATCGATCTCGAACCCCTCCAGCTCACCGGCGGCGTTGCGGTACTCGAACGGCGGGTAGGGCACGTCGACGGCAATGCGTACGTGCTGAGGCGCGGCGGCATGGGCGGTGGAAGCCAGGCCGACCCCGATAGCCAGGGCGACGAGCGGGATAGCGAAACGAGAGTCAAAACGTCGTGTCACGAGCAAAATCCTTGGTCGGTGGCCTTCTGAGGACCCTTGTGCTTATTGGTGAACTATCGGTAGCGACGATGATCCGGGATCACGCCGTTCGTTAATGGTGGCGCAGGCCTCGACGAATGACCAGTGTCTAGTTCCCAGAACGCGTAGTGGGGTGGTGGTCTGCCGACAGGTGGTGCGTGAGAAAACTGCACTGAAATGGAGAGTGCTGATCATTTTGATGCCAGCTTTACAAATGCTACCGATTCGAGTTACCGACCCAGCGGATTTTTACGTGAAGCGATCATGGATTCTGACATACGAAAGCGGGACGTCGTTTCTTTCGGCGATTGTCCATTTCTTGCCTCGAACCCTGGCGCTGGCGTGGTGCGTAGCCAAAGGCGGAACGGCGCTGATGGGTAATGCGAAATAATAATAAATTATTATTATAAATTAGTGGTTTGAGATTTATCTGCAGAATGTTGGCACGGGGTTTGCGGAGGGTTGTTCAGGACGTAATGAGTGTGATGCGAACAACCATTCGGTGGAGAGCACAGTGCAATGACCTACAAACGACGGGATTTCATCAAGACGGGGGCCGGAGCGCTGGTGGGCCTGGCCGGAGCCCCGATGATTGCGCGCGGCGCAGATGCGCAGCAATTTCACTGGCGCATGACCGGCGCCTATCCTGCCGGCGCGCCTTTCTATTCCACCGGGCCGGGATCGGCCAGCGATTTTGCCAAGCGGGTCGAAGCGGCATCCGGCGGCCGAATGAAGATCGACTTCTTCCCGGCCGGCGAGCTGGTGCCGGCATTGGGCGGTTTCGATGCGGTACGCAGCGGCACCGTGCAGATGAACTGGGGGAACTCGTTCTTCTGGGCGGGACGCTCTTTCGCCGCGCAATATTTCACCGCCGTCCCCTTTGGCATGGACGTCATGATGGTCAACGCCTGGCTTTATCACGGCGGCGGGCAGGCACTGTGGGACGAAGTCTATGCCGACTTCGGGCTCAAGGCGTTGCCGGTCGGCAATACCGGTATGCAGATGACCGGCTGGTTCAAGGAGCCGCTCGAGAACATCGACAGCTTCAAAGGGTTGCGCATGCGCATCGCGGGCCTGTCGGCGAAGGTTTACGAGCAGCTGGGCGTCAATGTCAAGGTGTTGCCCGGCGGTGAGATCTTCCCGGCACTAGAGCGTGGTGTCATCGATGCCGCCGAATTCGTCGGCCCCTATCTCGACCGGCAGTTGGGCCTGCAAAATGCCGCCAGCAACTACTACACCCCCGGTTGGCACGAGCCCTCCAACGTGTCGGAACTGCTGATCAATGCCAGCGCCTGGGAGCAGTTACCGGAAGACCTAAAGGCCGTCGTGCAGAACTGCGCGGCTGCCTGCAACGAAATCAGCTTCGCCTGGTGCAATGCCAACAACTCCGAAGCGCTCAATGACCTGACCCAGAATCAGGGCGTGACGGTACGCCAGCTACCCGATGGCGTATTGCCCAGACTGCGCGAAGTGACCATGGATACCTTGTCGGCAGAGGCTGCCAAGGACCCCATGGTCGCCAAGGTCAATACCGCCTACTTCGACTTCATGAAAACGGCGAAATCCTGGCTGGATGTCAGCGAAAAGGTCGTTCTCAACCTCGATCTTTGAGCCGGGCACCCTCCGTTTTGGCGAGTCTCTGGCCGAGAGTTGGCCGGGACTCCCTCTCTCGTTGTCCAGGGGATATTGACGTCATGACTACGATGGAAACCGATCGCGGCAGCCAGCCGTTCGTGCTCGGCCTGGTCCGTTGCCTGCGCGGTCTGGATCGCGGCATGGAGCGGCTGGGTCGCGCCACGGCATGGCTGACGCTAGCGCTGGTGCTGATGGTGGCCGGCGATGTGCTGTTCCGCTACGTCTGGCACGTGGGGTCCGTGGCCGAGCAGGAGCTGCAATGGCATCTGTTGGCGGTCATCGCGATGATCAGCGCCTCTTACACCTTCCAGCAGAACGAGCACGTACGGGTCGACATTTTCTATCAGCACTACAGTCCGCGTGCCCGGCAGATTCTCGACATCATCATCTCGCTGTTGATCGTCGTGCCGAGCATGCTGTTCCTGGCCTGGATGTGCCTGGATTTTGTCTATCAGTCCTGGTCGTTGAATGAAGGATCTCCCGACCCTGGTGGGCTACCGGCTCGCTACGTGATCAAGGCCTTCGTGCCGCTCGGCTTCGCCCTGGTGGCATGGCAGGGCATCGTGCGGGGCCTGATCGATCTGATCACGCTGATGGCGGGACGCTCGTCGGAGGTGCGTGATGGGACTTGAAATGATGGCGGTTGGTATGGTGCTGGCGCTCTTTGCCCTGCTGTTGATCGGTATCCCGGTACCGTTTGCCCTGGCCGCCAGCGGTATCGTATTCGGGGTGTTCGGTTTCGGCGCCTCGCTATTCGGGCTACTGCCCCTGCGCGTCTATGGGGTCGTCACCAACTACACACTGCTTGCCATTCCACTCTTCGTGTTCATGGGCGTGATGCTGGAGAAGTCGCGGCTGGCCGATCGCATGCTCGATGTCATCGGCCATGTCGCCGGTGCGCGCCCGGGCGGCATGACGGTTGCCATCATCATCGTCGGCGTGCTGATGGGGGCTTCCACCGGCATCGTGGCGGCTACCGTCGTCACCGTTGGGTTGATCAGCCTGCCGACGCTGCTGGCGCGCCAGTACAACAAGGCGCTGGCCTGCGGCACGATCTGTGCGGCCGGCACCCTCGGTCAGATCATTCCACCCAGCCTGGTGCTGATCGTGCTCGCGGACATCTCTGGCGAGTCCGTCGGCACGCTGTTCGCGGGCGCCTTGATCCCGGGACTGCTGTTGTCCGGGCTTTACGTGATCTATCTGGTGATCATGGCCAAGCTGAAGCCGCATACGATGCCACCGATCGATGCCGCTGAACGCGCGACGGTCGACAACCGCACGCTGATGATCGATCTGGCCAAGGTGGTCGCACCACCGCTGGTGCTGATCGTTCTGGTGCTGGGGTCGATCATCGGGGGTGTGGCGGCGCCCACGGAGGCGGCGTCAGTCGGCGCGATCGGTGCCATCGTTCTGGTGGCCTGCACCGGTCGATTGACTCGGAGAGTGATGAGCGACACCGTCATCTCGACCTTCAAGATCACCGGCATGACGCTGTTCGTGCTGATCGCTGCGCAGGTTTTCAGTTTGGCGTTCCGGGGGCTGGGCGGCGATCGACTGATCGATTCGTTGTTCGAGTTTCTGCCCGGTGGAGTCTGGGGCGGTATTCTGTTCATGATGGCGCTGGTCTTCCTGCTGGGATTCTTTCTCGACTGGATCGAGATCTCCTACATCGTGATGCCGCTGCTGCTGCCCTATTTTCAGGCCCAGGGGGTCGATCTCGCCTGGCTCTGCATTCTGGTGGCGATGAACCTGCAGACCTCGTTTCTGACCCCGCCGTTCGGATGGTCGCTGTTCTACCTCAAGG
>NZ_CEXLVS010000052.1:0-19786 GCF_982684285.1 Salinicola sp.
CTTTGGTGGCGACGATACCACCTAAATGGGTGTCCGGTTTTAGTGAACCACTACAAGGCACTGAATAAAACATAGCTTACTAACGTCTGCGCCATCGTAGACCTGATACCCATTGGCTGGGTCGCGCCGTGGATGCAACAAACCTTCCCGAGTGTAATGGCGCACCGTCTCCGCCGTGATACCACCTGCCAGAGCGAGTTCGCTGACCTTCATGAGTTTCTCCCGAGCTTGAGCTTTGCTGCTGCTAATTTTAAATCCTTGGGGTAGCACAAAGGTCAAAAAAAGAAATGGCTTGACCTTAAAGCAAGCTTTAAGGATATCGTACAAATATGCTTCTGCCCTCGCTCGACACAGAGCATGGTGGCAAGAGACTTTGGCCTCTGTCACTTGATCGGTGTGTGGGCCCACATGTTCTAGAATCGGGTTGGATGGCGAAGCGGTCAACTAGTCCTACTGCACTATCTAACGGTACGAGCTAACAGGCTTGAAGCCTGCACTTAAAACCATTCCTCAGAGTAAGGAATTGATTATGCGTAAAATACGTAATGCAATGATTGCCACTGCGGTACTCACCATGGGTATCTTTGGAGCTGGACCCATCTTCGCGCAGGACGATGCGCAGCAGGAAGGAATGGAAGGCAACGACATGCACGGCAAGATGATGGAAGGCGGTGGCATGAACGGAAACATGATGGGCATGATGGAGCAGATGAACGACATGATGGAAAAGTGCAACGCCATGATGAATAACATGCAGAAGAAACAGGAAGCTGCAAGCGACTCTTGAACCATGAGCCTTGGCTGCTTTACGACTTTGTATGGAGCAGCCTCTTCTAACTCAGCGGTGCATGGGAGGGTGTACGTGGTCGAGAATGTTTGGATCCGGTCTCTTATGCGAAGTACCGTAAAGGGGCGGATACACTCTTCGCTTGTGTTAGGGAACGACTACATCTTATTTCCGAAAGACTCATCGGCTAATTCAGAGATGTTGGACTAAGCCACGATTCAGCTATAAGGCTATTCTACCTAGGAGACCGAAGATATGAAAAATCTCAAGAAATTGGCCGTTGTTGCTCTGCTGTCTTTTCCTCTTACAGGGTTGGCTGCAGAGACATCGGCGACTCTTTACAAGGACCCTAACTGCGGCTGCTGCGAGGAGTATGCCAAATACTTGGAAAAGAATGGGTTCGATGTAGAGGTGATCGGTACCAATGATCTTTCTCAGATAAAGGCGGAAAATAAGATTCCCAAGAGCCTGTACGGTTGTCACTCCACATTTATTGGCAACTACGTTTTCGAAGGCCACGTGAACGTGGAGAGCGTCAACAAGGTGCTTGAGGAGGAACCCTCTATCATAGGCTTGAGTGTACCGGGCATGCCGCTTGGTTCGCCGGGAATGGGAGGTGAGAAACAAGACCCTATCGAAGTTTATACCCTGGCTTTTCAGCCGACCGATACACCTGATGTTTACGCGACCTATTAAGGCCGCCTGGAACCATGAGACTGGCTAATCTCAAGCAGAACATCGCAATGATGAGTCTGTTAGCTATGGCCTCTATTGCTATCGCCAGTCCACCTAGCAGCCTAGGCCCGCAGGGGCTTATGCTCTGGGGGAGCCCGCGTGACTTACCTGAGCTGAGTTTCGAGGATGGCGATGGCAACCCTTTAACGCTAGCCAATTTTGAAGGGAAGCTTGTCCTGCTCAATATTTGGGCGACCTAGTGCGGACCATGCCGCGAAGAGTTACCCGCGCCAGATGCCCTTCAAGCCGAGTTGGGCGGAGAGGCTTTCGAGGTCGTCGCGCTCTCCGCCGATCGTAAAGGGATCGATGTCGTGAAGAACTTCTACCAGGACATGGGCATTGAGCATCTTCGCCAGATATCGATCAAACCGGGAGGGCTGGAGCGAACTTGGGTACCGTAGGCATTCCGACGACATTACTGATCGACCGCCGAGGTGAGGAGATTGGGCGTCTGGTGGGCGACGGAGTGGGACAGCCCAGCAATGAACGACTTTCTTCTCGACATTATTGAACGTGATAGAGGGGTATCCCAATGAACTGCTGTGATAAGCAACCCAAGCAGGGACCGGAGCAGTCAGGCTTCCGAAGCCTACTGACAGGGCCGCGCCGCTTCTGGCTTTTAGGCGCCGTGGTAATTGCTGCTAGCCTCGCGTTGGGCTGGGACCAGTTGGTCCTCTTCGGCATAGCGCCGATACTGATAGGCCTGTTGCCGTGTGTGGTCATGTGTGGATTGGGCCTATGCATGATGAAATGCAAGGACAAGAAAGACAAGCCTGCCGACCAGGGCGAGACGTCTAACGTTCAGGCCAGCATCGATTCTCATCCAGCGTCCAAGGAGACGGCGTAAACGTCCGCTCTGAATGCTTGATATCGCCAATATCGGCCTGCTCACGGCTTTCCTGGCAGGCCTGATCTCTTTCGTCTCGCCCTGTGTTCTGCCGCTAGTGCCTGGCTACCTCTCCTTCGTAGCCGGGCGTTCGCTAAGCCAGATACGTGAAGCGGATCGACGTGAACGGCTCAGGGTGCTGGCCCAGTCGATATGGTTCGTACTCGGATTCTCCACGGTCTTTCTGGTTCTGGAGGCGAGCGCCACGACCATCGGTCGCCTGTTACTGGTCTATCGTCAGGAAGCGAACCTTGTTGGCGGCGTCATTGTCGTTGTGTTTGGTGTATTCATGACCGGCATTATCCCGATGCGTTGGCTACAGCGGGAATGGCGCTTCATCGGCAAGCTCAAAGAAGATGGCGGCGGGCCTGGCGCGGCTTAGTGGCTCGGTGTCGCATTCGCATTCGGCTGGACACCCTGTATTGGCCCGATCCTGGGCGCCATCCTTACCGTTAGCGCTTCGACGGCCAATATTTCAGGCGGCTTGGCGTTACTTGGAATTTATTCGCTGGGCTTGGGTATGCCATTCCTACTGAGCGCCTTTTCGCTTGACCGATTCCTTAAGCATCAGCGGTTTCTACGGCGCTGGGGGCAAACTATGCACATCGTGGCGGGGCTCATTATGATTACCATGGGCATACTGATGATTACCGGCCAACTGACAGCGTTATCTTACTGGCTGCTAGCGACGTTCCCTGCGCTCGGTTCCATTGGGTAAACTTTTCGAAGAAATTCTATGCGAAATGCAGTGAACCCTTTTCTTACGTGTTGGGTCCGAGTGATTACTTACCCGTCTGTGAAATAATGCAGGCCGTCTAGTCTGCCGTTCTTTCATCGCTGCTATCGTTGATTGATGATGCAGCGTCTTCTGCGGATTATGGTAATTGTACTGCCAGCAGCAGTGTTTCAGCGTCTATTCCAGGTCCTCCTTGCTTGATTCATAGCGGCCCGTTACAAACACGTCTCTGATACGGCTATTGAAGCGTTCGATCATCCCGTTGGCCTGTGGGCGCCCCGGCTTGATCAGGCGATTTTCGCTATTATGCGTCTGACACTCCAGTTCTAAGGCGTGGCGACCATTGGCTTTCTCTATTCCGCCAGTTCCGCCAGTTCCGCCAGTTCCGCCAGTTTCGCCAGTGTCGGCACCTCACGCCGTTTGAGCATGCGTTGCAGGCTGGAGCGTGACAGCCTTGTGTTCAGGAACTCGCGTGCCACGACCAGGACAGCCTCTTCGATGAGCTAAATCAACTTCATCCAGGTGTGAACGATATCAATTGACTTTACCCGGTGCGTTCTCTCGATATACCGCTTTCCAGTGGTTCCTAGTCGTCATGGCTTTCTCATTGGAGATACTAGCTAAAAACCTTAGCCGTTGGATTTAACATTTTACCTTCGCTTGGACGTTTATTCCCTGTCACATCAGCTTGTAGCCCGATAGTCTCAGGAAATCCAATGCTTCGACGCCTCTTGGCGCGATCCGCCAACACTCCAAATGCCGCCGAGGGTTACCACTTTCCTCAGACCGGTAGGGAGCTGCTCGCGACCCCGCGTCGTCAATCGATGATCAAGTTGCTCTGGGACACGACGTCCCTGACGCAGCCAGTATTCAACGAGTATCTACTAGCTCCTATCGGAAGGTATGCCGAGCTTGTACAGTTGCTTCCGGCCTCCGAGTCGCATCACCACGCCTATCCAGGAGGCATGCTCGACCACGCGCTCGAGATGGCCTGCTACGGGCTTCGTCTCCGGCAACGTCACCTCTTGCCACCCAATGCCAAGCCCGAGGATCAGAGTTCCGCCGGCGAGCTTTGGAGTGCAGCGATCATTTATGGTTCGTTGATGCACGACGTGGCCAAGGTGCTGGTCGACATCGAAATTCATCTCGAGGACGGCAGCGAGTGGCGCGTGTGGCATGGGGTGATACCTAAGCCTTACCGCGTTCGCTATCGCACGGGGAGGGAATACCACCTCCACAGTGCCGTCAACCCAGTGCTGGCGCACCAAGTTTTGGGGGGCAGGGTATTGGACTGGCTGATGAGCCAGCCCCGATTGTTTGCACTACTGATGTACACGATCGCCGGTCACACCGAGCGAGGCGGCATTATTGCCGAGTTGATCCACCAGGCTGATCGGGCAAGTGTCGCCAAGGCGCTAGGTGGCGATCCTGTTCAGGCGCTATCTGCGCCGACGGAGTCCATCCAGCGTAAGCTGGCCGAGGGGCTGCGTTATCTGGTCAAAGATCAGTTCAAATTGAACCAGAAGGGAGGGGCCGGCTGGCTCACCGATGAAGCGCTCTGGCTGGTATCGCCACGTGTAGTCAATGAGCTTAAGACCCACCTCTATTCCCAAGGGATCAAAAGTATACCGGCCGACCTCAACCGACTCTACGGCGAATTGCAGGCTCACGGTCTCATTGAGGAGGTCAGCGAGGGCAAGTCAGTCTGGAAGTGTGAGATCACTGACGGTGACTGGAATCAGGTTTTCAACATGGTCAAGGTACCTCCCACGCTGATTTGGGGCGTTGAGGGCAAGCCGGCGTCATTCAATGGCGAATTGACTGTACGGGGAGCCGGAGCTCCTGAGGAAGCCTCGGCT
Organism: Salinicola sp.; assembly: GCF_982684285.1. Lineage (NCBI taxonomy): Bacteria > Pseudomonadati > Pseudomonadota > Gammaproteobacteria > Oceanospirillales > Halomonadaceae > Salinicola > Salinicola sp. The sequence goes on from NZ_CEXLVS010000052.1 coordinate 5,004, forward strand.
GATAAGCCCCAAAACTCGCAGAAGACAAAAAGCGAGCCGAGCAAGGATCAGCTTGTCGAGGCTGACGTTACCGGCGATCTGCAGCCGCAGAAGCAGAATTCATCTGTTACTCCTAGTCCCCAAGTGGGTGGCTTCACTTCATCGGATGTTTCCCTCGACGACGACATCATGGCGCTCTTTCCAGAAGTCAGGACGTCCGAACCGAAAAGCTCAATTGAATCCATGGCTTGCGAAAGCAAAGTAACAGACAACTTATCCGGGCCAAATTCAGTGAAATCTGTTAAAACATCATATGCGCATGATAATCATTCGGATTTCGGGGGGCAGTTCTGGCAGTGGTTGAAGGTGGGTCTGGCAAACCATTCGATCGTCATCAATGACACCAATGCGCCAGTTCATACAGTGGACGGCACCTACTTCCTTGTGAGCCCGGGGATCTTCAAGCGCTTCAGTAACGTTGTGCTGGGCAATGAAGAGCTGTGGAAAACGGTTCAAAAACGTTTTCAGAAACTGGGCGCGCACGTCAGGACTCATGGACAGAACATACACACCGTTTCTGTCGAGGGGCCGAACAAGACCCGACTGCTGAAGGGGTACCTGATCAAGGATCCGCAACAGGTGAGTCAGAAGATACCGCCTGACAACTGGGTATTGGCTCTGCAAACCACAAAAGGAGAAGGGGAACAGTTAGATGAATGATGTGTCGTTTCTGGAGCTGTTGAGCCGCTATGCAGCAGATAAGCACCTTCGGCCCAAGAGCGTCAGCACCTACACCGCGGTCGTACGGTTATTCAGACGCTATCTGGGTCATGAAGCCTATCCCAGTATGGTCACGCGTCATATGGTGATCGAGTGGAGAGTGTCGATAATACGCACGCTGGATAAACCGGACGGCATAGCCGAATCCAGCTGGAATAACTACACGCGCCATCTCAAGGCGCTCTACAGCTTCGGGATAAAATATCAGCTGATCGCATGCACTCAGAACCCTTTTAGCGAGGTTTCCGTCAAACAGCCAAAACAGCCCAAGAAGTCGCTCCAGCCCTTGCAGATCCGCTACGCGCGTGAGGTTCTGGACGTTTGCCGCCGTTATGAGATTTGCTACGAGGAGGCATCGAAAATCCATCCGGCCTGGTTTTGGCAGGCACTGATGGAGACTTTCTTCTATACGGGGATTCGGCTAAACCAGCTACTTCACCTGGAAGCGGGAGATGTCAATCTCAAAAAGCGCGTTTTTCGAGCCTCGGCAGTGGGTTCAAAAACGCACTCGGAGAGCATTCTCCCAATACCTGATGGTTTGTACCCGCATCTCCATACGTTAATCGTGGCGGCGCATAATGCCGGTTTTAAAAGACAGGACCAGCTATTCAATGTGAACCGATTCAGTCATCGCCATAAACGTACAACGATGGATACCTGGCAGGTCGAGCGGTTCTTTCGAGCCCTCTCGGATCTCACAGGCTATAAGATGTCTCCGCACCGCTTCCGTCACTTCCTCGCGACAAGTCTCATGGAAAGCCCTGAGCGCAATATCCACATCACCCAAAATATACTCAATCACACCGATATACGCACCACGATGGAATACGTCCATCCCGACGTCGAATCCATGCGTCGCGCCCTGAACGCCAGGCCACCGGTATAGTCGCTTGAGAATCAACAGACAGAGGGGGAGGGGAACCTCCACCTCCTAATTATCGCGATGAAGATGGGTGGGTTGACATCCATGTGGGGGTTGGCCATGATTCATAGCGCCAATGTAGTGCAGGGAGAGGTTTCTGCATGAGTGGCGCTAAAAATTTTATGTTAGCTGAACCAAACAGTTTTGCTGCACGGCCGAAAACCCGCAACTGACTTGTAATCAGTAGGTCCCGGGTTCGACTCCTGGTGTCGGCACCAGAGCTTAGAGATTGATTTGAAAGACTTTTCAAGCCTTGCAAGAGACCGCCCTTCAAGGCGGTTTTTTTGTGCGTGTCGACAAAGTGCCCACCGCCCAGTGTGTAGCGTTGTAGCCGCGTGCCGGATTTGGCATCGCTTGGCGCTGGTATTGGCACTCGAAGCGTTAGCCACGACTCATCGAGAGCCATTACGCTTTGTCCGGAAAATGCCTACGCTCATCCATTTGGCCACTGCTCGTCGATTTTTCAGACAGCGCCTGGCGCTGGTCATAGGCTGGTCGTGGTGAGACCGCGACCCGGCGGACGTGCCCGGGCCGCGCGCTCAGCGGAGGGAGGTCACGCAGTCGCCCTGGTGTTCAGCCAGACAGCGCCGTATCGAGTGTAGGGCTTGGGAATGTCGATGGGCTCCTGCAGGTCGTCCGCCGCGCTGCGTACCCAAAAAGGGTCCCGCAGCATCTGGCGCCCGATGAAGACCAGATCGGCCCTGCCATTCTGTAGTATTTCCTCGGCCTGACGCCCATTTTGAATGAGGCCGACCGCGCCAGTGGCGATGTCCAGGTGCTTGCGCAGCATTTCCGCTGCGGGTACCTGGTAGTTCGGATAGGACTCGACTTTCACCATCTTGATACCCCCCGAACTGCAATCGATCAGGTCGACACCTTGCTTCTTCATCCAGCGGCCGTACTCAAGGAAGGCTTCGGGAGTATTGCCGCCCGCGGCATGATCGGTACTGGAAATGCGCACGAAGAGAGGGCGCTCTCCCCAATACTTTTTCACCTCGTCGATGACTTCTCGCACGATTCGGTACCGGCGTTGGGCATCGCCGCCATATTCGTCATTACGGGTATTGGCCAGTGGCGACAGGAACTCGTTGAGTAGATAACCGTGGGCCGTGTGGATTTCCAGTATGTCGAATCCGGCTTCGACAGCGCGTCTTGCGCCCTGGCCGAACGCCTCCACGATCCTGGCGATCTCGTCGGTTTCCAGCGCATGGGGAACGGGGGACTCCTCGGTGAAAGGAATGGCGGAGGGCGCGACCCGAGTGACATCGGGCAGGTCCGCGTTGCGGCCGGCATGACCGATCTGCGCGCCGACCTTGGCCCCAAAGCCGTGCAGTAGCGCCACCAGCTCTTTCAGCCCCGCGACATGGGCGTCACTCCAGATGCCGAGATCGCCTTGTCCAATGCGTGCATCGGCTTCCACCGCAAGCGTCTCCGGAAAAACGAGTCCGACCTGCCCCTGGGCCCGGGCACCGTAATGCACGCGATGCCAATCCGTGACGAAGCCATCTTCTTCCGCGCTGTGCATGCACATCGGCGACATGACCACGCGGTTGCGCAGTTTGAGACCTTTGAATTCGAACGGGGATAGCAACAAGCTCATATCGAGACTCCATGGGTTTAGCGTGGAATCGATGCTAATCTCTGCACGTGATATTTGTAAGTACGCACAGTTTTGTATGGTAGGTACATTTGGTATACCGAGGTGGGAATATGAAGCTTGGCATTCCTCACGGCGAGGCGGAGGCATTTGCTTGCCCCGTGACCTTTACGGTCGATGTGATAGGGGGGAAGTGGAAGGCGCTGATTCTCTTCCACTTGATGTCGGAGACTCGGCGCTTCAATCAGCTTCGGCGGCTGATGCCCGAGATAACCCAGCGCATGCTGACGCTACAGCTTCGTGAGCTGGAGGCGGATGACATCATTCACCGGGAGGTCTACCGGGAAGTGCCGCCCAAGGTCGAGTACTCGCTGGCACCTCTCGGAGAGACGCTGGTGCCTCTGATCACCGCCATGCGCGACTGGGGGGCGGCACATGAAGAAGAAGTCCTGTCCCGGCGCCAGCGGGCTCGGGAGACGAGTTGAGGGGAGGGATCGCGAGAGCTCTACCGCGCGTCTCCAAAAACCGCTTGCTCGTCCCAAGCCCCGATCGGGCAATATGACCGGGCCGTCAACGATTCGGGAAGGGCGCGATGAACGTCAACTTGAAACTCATGCACACCTTTGCACGCGTGGCTCAATTGCGTAGCTTCAGTCGCGCGGCGGAGGAGTTGGGCCGTACCCCCTCCGCGATCAGTATGCAGATCGCCGAGCTCGAGGGGCAGATGGGCCTGAAACTCCTCGAGCGCACCACCCGGAGTGTCACCACGACGCCCGATGGAACCTTTCTGTTGGAGCGGGTCCAGGACTCCATCAGACGACTCGAGGAGGGGATTCTCGAGACACACGAATCCGCCGAGCGCAGGCGCGGTAGGGTGGCCTTCGGCTGTGCGCCCACGGTTGCGGCCAATCTGCTCGCCGCCGTGCTAGCGGAGTTCCGCCAGCGTTTTCCGCAGGTTTCCATCCATATCAGGGAGGTGACCTCGAGCGATCTCCTGGTTGCCGTACGCGATCGCGAGATCGATTTTGGCGTCACTCCCTTCGTACAGGCCAGGTCCGACCTGGTCTTCCGTCGGCTGCTGCGCGAACCACTCGTCGCGCTGGCCTCTGGCGAGCATTTCCGGGATCTGCCGGAGGCCTTGACGCTGGAACAGCTGGCCCGCCTGCCGCTGCTGGTGATGCAGGGCATGCCCATCATCACCCTGCATGATGGCAGGGAGTCGCAGATGCTGCTGACCGAGTATCTGGAGAGCGCCCGCCGGCCCCTCCATATCGCTTGCAGCGTCAGGCAGGCCGCGACGCTGGTGGATCTCGCCGAGTCTGGCCTGGGTATCGGGATCGTGCCGAGGCTGGCGGTACCGCCGGTGATGCCACCGGGCATGCGCATGCTCGAGCTCGTCGAGCCTCGGGTCGTCAGGGACATCGGGATCGCGACACTCAAGGAGGAAGTCCTGAGCGAACCGTCGACGGCCCTGGCCGATATATTCGAGAAACGGCTCAACCCCGGCGACGTCCAGGGGAGCTCGCAAGGCCGGTGAAGCGGCCATCGAATCGGCATCCCGACGGCTGATGCCATCAGGCGACTGGAAATATTCCCGCCTTCGCCTTCGCCTTTTCCGCCCGGCCCACGGGCAGGCTCCGAGGTATTCTCAGTTTTTCTGACCAATCTGTAAGATTAATCAGATTGTCGGAATGAACTCCCCCGTTTAAGTTTCGTCCAGTGGCCGGGTCGCCCACGGGTTACCTGGCGGTCTTCCAGCCGCCTGCCACGACGCCAGCTCGATATACATGATGGAGGGGCGCTGCCAACGCACCGTTGGTGCTGCCTCGCCAATAATAAGGATAACTTTGGGGGTCGTAATGCCGATACTCAGATGGATACCGATCGCTGTCTTGTCCCTGTGGGCGACAGCCGCCACGGCGCAGAATGTCGTCATGGCTCACACCTTGTCGTCCACGTCGCACTACGGGCTGGGGGTCAAGGCCTTTGCTGAGAAACTGAACGAACTGTCGAACGGCAAGTACCAGGTCACCGAGGCGCCCGCGGGGCAGCTTGGGGGCGAGCGCGATCTGATCGAAGGCTTGCAGATCGGCTCCGTCGACCTTGCCATCGTGGCCTCCGCTCCCCTGGCCAACTTCGTGCCTGAAATCTCGATCTTCGATCTGCCTTTTCTGTTCAAGGACTACGAGCATGCCAGAACCGTACTCGACGGTGAGATCGGTGACGAGCTGCTCCAGAAGGTCGACGAGCATGGCTTGCAGGCGCTGGCCTGGTCGGAGAACGGCTTTCGCAATCTGACCAACTCGAAGCATGCCGTTTCCGAGCCTGCGGATCTGGTGGGTCTGAAGATTCGTACCATGGAAAATCGGCTGCAGATGGCGGCCTTTGCCGGTATGGGGGCGTCGCCGACGCCGATGGCCTTCAACGAGCTCATCCCGGCGCTGCAACAAGGCGTGGTCGATGGGCAGGAGAATCCTCTTACCGTCATTACCTCTTCACGCATGTGGGAGGTGCAGAAATACTTCTCCGCGACGCGGCACGTCTATTCGCCCGCCATCATTCTCGCTTCCCCTTCGCTCTACGACGGCCTCTCCGACGAGGAAAAACGCTGGTTTCGGGAAGCCGCCCAGGCCTCCGTGGCGGCCACCCGGGCAGAAGTCACGCGGCTGGAGGCTTCGGGCGTGGAGATGTTGAAAGCGCATGGCATGACGGTGACCACCGACATCGACCGGGCCGCCTTCGCCAAGGCCGCCGAAGCGGCTTCCTACGAACTCTATACCGATCCCTTCGGTACCGGGCTGATCGACCAGATCAAAGCTGCCGAATAACCGGGGCCGGCGGGAAGTGAGCGCGTGGTGGCGATAACGAACCGCCCCCACGCGCCCGTCGACGTGCACCAATCCATCGATGGTAGCGTTATCCATGAACCTGATACTGTCTGTCGAAGCCGTCACCTCGAAAATCGCGACCCGGGCGGCGGTGTCGTTCCTCGCGCTCGCCACGGGGCTGACGATCTACCAGGTCGTCACCCGATTCGCTTTCGGCGACCCCTCTTCCTGGTCCGAGGCGGCGGCTCGCACGGCCATCATCTGGGCCGTCTTCCTCGGCGTGTCCGCCACCATCCGCAGCGGCAGCATGATCGCCGTGGACGTCGTGCAGAGCGCCCTCCCGCAACGCCATGCCCGCCTACTCGCCAACCTCACGCGGCTCCTGAGCCTGATCTTCTTCAGCGTGCTGGTCGTCTATGGGGCGATGCTGGTCGATCGCGTCTCATCCCAGGTGTTGTCGTCGCTGAACGTTTCGATCGGGTGGGCCTATGCCGCCATCCCCGTCGGTTCGTGTTTCGCGGTGATTTCGCTGATCGCCGAGTTGGTGCGCTCGAACGCTCCCCAGGCGGCGCAGGACGCAGTCGCTCTTGGCGAGGAGAAGCAAGTATGAATATTGCGCTTCTGGCATCGTTGCTGGTCCTGCTCCTCGCCAGCGTGCCCATCGCCGTGTCCATCGGCATGGCATCGATCGTCGGCATACTGGTCTATGGCAATCTACCGCTGCTCATCGTTCCCCAGCGCCTGTTCGCGGGTCTGGACAGCTTTCCGCTGATGGCGGTGCCGCTGTTCATCCTGGCCGGCAATCTGATGGCGCGGGGCGGCATATCGCTGCGGCTAGTCGATCTTGCCAAGGCGCTGGTGGGCGGTTTTCGAGGCGGACTGGGTGCCGCCTGTGTCGTCACCTGTCTGATGTTCGCCGCCGTCTCCGGCTCCTCGGTGGCGACGACGTTCGCGATCGGCGCCATCCTGATTCCGGCCATGGTGAAGAATGGATATCCGACGCCGATGGCGGCCTCGATCCAGGCGACATCGGCAGAGCTCGGCGTCCTCATTCCGCCTTCGATTCCGCTGATCCTGTTCGGGGTGGCGACGGAAACCTCGGTGGGGCAGCTCTTCATCGGGGGCTTCGGTCCGGGAATCCTGATTTCCCTGGCGCTGCTGCTGACGGTCTACACGCTCTGCCGGGTGCGGGGCGTGGGGCTCGACGACGGCGCGGATCGGCTCCCGCTCGGGCCGGCGTTGGTGGCCGCCGTGCCGGCGCTGGCGGTTCCCGTGGTCATCCTCGGCGGGATCTACAGCGGCATCTTCACGCCGACCGAAGCGTCCGCCGTCGCCGTCGCTGCCGCCGTGGTGGTCGGCCGGTTCGTCTACCGCGACCTGAAGCTGGGCGATGTGCCGGCCATCCTGCGTGCGACCGTCATTTCCACCACCTCGATCATGCTGATCATCTCGGCGGCGGCGCTGTTTTCGTTCCTGATCGCCAGGTCGGGGCTGACCTCGCATATCGCCGAGCTGTTCTATGGCGCCTTCGACTCGAAGATAACCTTCCTGCTGGCGATCAACCTGTTGTTGCTGGTGGTGGGGATGTTCGTCGAGACGTCTGCGGCCATTCTGATTCTCGCGCCCATCCTGACGCCGGTGGCGGTGGCTTACGGCGTGGACCCCGTGCATTTCGGGCTGATCGTGGTCGTCAACCTGGCGCTCGGGATGGTCACGCCGCCGCTCGGCGTCAATCTCTTTGCCGCCTGCGCCGTCGCCAGGATCCCGGTCGACAAGATCGTCCCGCAACTGGTGTGGTTCGTGATGGCGGTGTTCATCAGCCTGATGGTCACTACCTACGTGCCGGCCATCACCCTGGCCCCGGTCGAATGGTTGACCGGGGGGCGCTGACCGCCGCCCGCGGCGGCCGGGCCCGATGATGAACCGGTCGTAGCGCGCGCCGTGCATGATGGAATGGTATTTGTGATTCGCCACACTAGAGAGAGATTACGCAATGCAGAAGATAGGCATTATCGGTGTCGGTTTGATGGGCCACGGCATCGCCAGGAACATCGTCGGCAAAGGCTGGGAGCTGCACTTTCTCGACCAGCCAGGCAACCAGCCGACCGCCGATCTGGTCAAGCAGGGCGCCAATCCCTGGCCCAGCGCGACCGACTTGGCGGCCAATTGCGATGTGCTGATCCTGTGCGTGACCGGTACGCCCCAGGTCGAGGACGTGCTGGTGGGTAACGGTGCCGCACTGGCCGCGCTGCAGCCGGGCGCGATCGTGGTCGACTGTTCGACGGCGATTCCGAGCTCGACCCGGGCGCTGGCCGAAAGGGTCAGGGAGAAGGGCTGCGAATTCGTCGATGCCGCGATGACCCGAACGCCGAAGGAGGCCGAGGAGGGGCGGCTCAACCTGCTGGTGGGGGGCGAGACGGCGGTCATCGAGCGGATCCGACCGCTGCTGGAGAGTTTCGCGGAGAATATCTTCGTTGCCGGCGGCGTCGGTAGTGGCCACCAGTTGAAGCTGGTCCATAACATCGTCTCGCTGGGGACCGTGACCTTGATCGCGGAGGTGGCCGCCTGCGCCATCCAGGATGGCATGGACGTGGACGCCATGGTGGACTGCCTGAGAAAAGGCGGCGCCGGGGGCGCGGCACTGGAGCGGGTCGCGCCCTATATCCTGGAAGGCAATGCCGACCTGCTGCGTTTCACCATCCAGAACGCCTACAAGGATGCCGGCTACTACGACCAAATGGCCGAGGAGTCCGGTGCGTCCCGCCAAGTGGCCCGGGCCATTCACGACACCCTGGGCGCCCTCGTCGAGCGTGGCGATGGAGGCGCGTTCATGCCGGAACAGGTGACTCTGCTGCAGAAAACGCCGCTTCAAAAACCGTAAGACGAGTTCGCCTCCGGCGTGCCTGCATCGTGAGCGGGCGCGTCAGGAAGCGCTCGTGAAGACTGTTAAGAAATTCCAAAAAGTTTATAAGAATATCAAGTTTGTTTGAATTATATCGGCGCCCTAACATCGCTATGCAAGGCGTTTCGCCGTGGCGCATACGCTGCCGTCAGCGGCTCGAGAGGGAAAAAACGAGATGACCTATATCACGTGTGAAGTCAGCGGCCATATCGCAACGATTACGTTGCAGAACCCGCCGCTCAATCTCTTCAAGATCGAGATGACCGGCCAACTCGACGCCGTTCTCGAGACGCTGCGTCACGACGACAGCGTGCGTGCGGTCGTACTGACCGGTTCCGGCAAGGCGTTCTGCGCCGGTTCCGATATCGCCGAATTCGAGCAGTTCCATCAGCCCGGGCAGGTCGTCGAGCGCAAATTGCGCCGTCAGAACGCTGTCTTCCAGAAACTGGACGCCTTTCCCAAGCCGGTGGTGGCCGCCATCCACGGTCTCGCCTTCGGGGGCGGGCTGGAAATCGCCCTGTGCTGCGACCTGATCGTCGCCGAAAGCGACAGCCGGTTCGCGCTGCCCGAGATGCGTCTGGGGGTGTTCCCCAGCAGCGGCGGGCCATACCGGACCGTGCGTCGGATCGGGGAAGGCCGGACCAAGCAACTGATCTTTCTCGCCGAACCGGTGGATGCCGACACCGCACTGCAGTGGGGGCTGATCGACCGTATCGCCGCCAAGGGCGAGTCGCTGGAAGCCGGACGGGCGCTGGCGGCGGAGATGGCCAAGCGCCCGGCGCTGGCGTTCACACTGTGCAAGCCGCTGATCGACGAGGCCACCCGGTTGTCCTTGCCGGAGCTGATTGCGCAATCTCTGGAGGCCAGCGATGCCGTGTTTACCTCCGCCGACTGCCAGGAGGGCGTGCGCGCCTTCTTCGCCAAGGAGACCCCCGATTTCAACCCGACCCCAGCCACGCCGGAGGCCCCATGAAGCCGCTTGAAGGATTGAAGATCGTGACCGTCGAGCATTTTGCCGCCGGACCCTACGGATCGATGCTGCTGGCCGACCTGGGGGCAACGGTGATCAAGGTGGAGAACGTCAAGACCGGCGGCGACCCGGCACGGCGTCTGGGGCCGCACTTCCTGGGCGATAACGATAGCCTGGTCTTCCAAGGCTGGAATACCTGCAAGCAGAGTCTGGCCCTGGACCTCAAGGACCCGGACGACCGTCGGGCCTTCGAGAGCGTGGTCCGGACCGCCGATGCGGTGATGAACAACCTGCGCGGCGACCAGCCGGGCAGAATCGGCCTCGATTACGCCAGCCTCAGGCACCTGAATCCGAAGCTGGTTTGCCTGCATATCTCCGCTTACGGCCGCAACAATTCGCGCGCCGCCTGGCCGGGCTACGACTACCTGATGCAGGCGGAGGCCGGGCTGATGCACCTGACCGGCGACCCCAGCGCCGACCCGACCCGCTTCGGCGTATCGATCATCGACTTCATGACCGGCACGCTCGGCGTCACCGGGCTCCTCGCCGGAGTGCTCAAGGCCCGGACGTCCGGCGAGGGCAGCGACGTCGACGTCAGCCTGTTCGATGTCGCGCTGCACCAGCTCGGCTACGTCGGCACCTGGTATCTCAACGAGGGCATCGAATCCAACCGGGTACCCCGCGGTTCCCACATGTCCGTCTCGCCGGTGCAGACGTTCACCTCCGCCGACGGCTGGCTCTACGTCATGTGCATGACCGAGCAGTTCTGGCGGCTCATGCTGGAGAAGCTCGGGCGCCAGGATCTGGCCGAGGATCCGCGTTTCGTCGACCAGAACCTGCGTTCCCGCCATCGCGATGAGCTGACCCCGATCCTCGACCGGGAGTTCGCCCGTCAGACCACCAAGCACTGGCTGAAGGTCTTCGAGGGCACCTTGCCGATCGCCCCGATCTACACGGTTAAGGAAGCGCTGGACAACCCCTTCGTGCAGGAGGTCGAGATGATCTCCGAAGTCCCGCATTCCTCACGCCCTGACATGCGCCTGCTGGCCAGCCCGTTGCGCTTCAATGGCCAGCGGCCCAGGCAGCGGGCGGGCAGCGCCTTCGGTGCCGACAATGCGGGCCTCCTGCGCGCTGAAGCGAGACCAGTGAACGGCTGAGCGACATGACACTCGACCGCTGCCGTCGTCCGGCAGGGGCCACCAGGATAGCAAGAGGAGTCACATATGAACGACATGACCTCGATGGACGGGCTGCGTATCCCCCAGCCGTTGAACCTGATCGCGGGGGAGTGGGTGCCCTCGCGAAGCGGCCGGGTGATGCCCGTCGTCTCCCCGATCGACGGGGGGCAGTTCGCGCAGATCGCCGACAGCGACGCCGAGGATATCGAGCAGGCCGTGGCCTCGGCGAGAGCGGCGTTCGCCGAGGGACCTTGGGCGACGCTGTCGGCGGCGGAACGCGGGCGACTGCTGGCCCGACTCGCCGCGCGGATTCTCGAAGAGGCGGAACCGCTGGCGCGGCTCGAGACCAAGGACAACGGTAAGCCGATCAAGCAGTCGCGCGCCGACATGACGATCCTGGCGCGTTACTTCGAGTTCTATGGCGGGGCGGCGGACAAGTTCCATGGCGAACTCATCCCCTTCCTGGAGGGCTACGACGTCGCGATGTACCGTGAGCCCCATGGCGTCGTGGGTGTCATCCTGCCTTGGAACTATCCGGCCCAGCAGATCGGGCGCTCGGTGGCGCCGGCGCTGGCCATGGGCAATACAGTGGTGCTCAAGCCATCGGAAGATGCCTGCCTGAGCGGCCTGCGCATCGCCCAGCTGGCGCTAGAGGTCGGCTTCCCCGCGGGGGTGTTCAACGTCGTGACGGGGCGCGGCGATGTCGTCGGCAAGGCGCTGTCCGAGCATCGCGGCGTCGACTTTCTCTCATTCACCGGCTCGCCGGAGGTCGGCACTCTGGTGCAGATCGCGGCGGCTAAGAACTACGTGGGCTGCACCCTGGAGCTGGGCGGGAAATCCCCACAGTTGGTGTTCGAAGACGCGGATCTGGCGGCGGCGCTCCCGGTGCTGGTCAATGCCCTGGTGCAAAATGCTGGCCAGACCTGCTCGGCGGGCAGTCGCGTGCTGGTGCAGCGCTCGATCTACGATCGGGTGGTGGTGGAACTGAAAACGCGCTTCGAGGCGATAGAGGTCGGGCCCTCCGACGAGTCGGTCATCATGGGGCCTCTCATCTCCGCCAAGCAGCAGCAGCGGGTCGAGCGTTACATCGCCGAGGCCGACGCGCCGGTGATCGCCCGGGGGCGGATCGGCTCGGCGGCGGCGGCGGAGGGTTTCTATGTCGCGCCGGTGGTCTTCGGGCCGTGCGACCCGGCTTCCACCATCGCCCAGGAAGAGATCTTCGGGCCGGTCCTCTGCGTCATTCCCTTCGACGACGAGGCAGAGGCGGTCGCCATCGCCAACGGCACCGACTACGGCCTGGTGGCGGCGCTCTGGACCCGCGACGGCGCGCGCCAGAAGCGAGTTGCCAAGGCGCTCCACTGTGGTCAGGTGTTCATCAACAATTATGGTGCCGCGGGCGGCGTCGAATTGCCTTTCGGCGGCGTGCGAAAATCGGGCCACGGGCGCGAGAAAGGCTTCGTCGCCCTGCAGGAGTTCTCGCGAATCAAGACGGTCGTCAACCACTACGGGTGACGGCGTATCCGGCAAGCCGCTGACCAGTGCCCGGGCGAAGCCGGAGTGACGCCTAAAGGAGAAAGACCATGAAAGTCGCCATCGTGGGGGCCGGCGCGGTCGGCTGCTACTACGGCGCCATGCTGGCGCTGGCCGGGCACCAGGTCGTGCTGGTGGGACGTGCCGCCTTTGTCGAGGCGGTATCCCGCAACGGCCTGATTCTGGAGAAGTACGGCGAGCGCCGGGTCGCCTCGGTGGAGGCCAGCAGCGACCCGGCGGCGATCGCGGGGGCCGAACTGGCGATGGTCTGCGTGAAGTCCGGCGACACCGAGCGCGCCGGGCGGGAGATGGCGCCGCATCTGAGCCCGTCCTGCATCGTGCTCAGCCTGCAGAACGGTGTCTCCAATGCCGGAACGCTGGAGGCACTTCTCGGCCGGCCGGTGATGCCGGTGGTGGTCTACGTGGCCAGCCGCATGAACGGGGCCGGCGTGGTGCGCCACGAAGGGCGCGGGGAGCTGGAGCTGTCCGGAGAGCGGGCGCACGAGGTGGCGGAGGTTCTCAATGCGGCCGGCGTCGAGACCCAGGTCGGCGAAGACGCCATGGCGTCGCTGTGGGCCAAGCTGGTGGTGAACTGCGCCATCAATCCGCTCTCGGCGGTCACCCGCCTGCCCTACGGCAGGATGGTGGAGCAGGACGGCATACCGCAACTGATGGAAGAGATCGCCGGCGAGGCGATCGCCGTCGCCCGGGCGGAGGGTATCGCCGTGCCGGACGGGGTGTTCGAGACCCTTCGCGCCATTCCCACGTCGATGGCCGGGCAGTACTCGTCGACGGCCCAGGACCTGATGAACGGCAAGCCCACGGAGATCGATTTCCTCAACGGGGAGATCGTCGCGCGTGCCGCCCGGCATGACATCGCCGTCCCCCTCAACCGCACCCTGACGCTGCTGGTCAAGAGTGCGGAGCGGTTCGGTGTCAACGACCTGACAGGAAACGTGGAACGATGAAGCTACAGCATATCGCCGCCTTCTCCGCCGAGGGGCGGGGCGGCAATCCGGCGGGGGTGGTGCTGTGCGATGTCCTGCCCGCCGCCGAGCGGATGCAGGCACTGGCCGCCGAGGTCGGTTACTCGGAGACGGCATTTGCCGCGCCCGCCGGCGATGGCTGGCGGGTGCGCTACTTCGCGCCCGGCGTCGAGGTCGATTTCTGCGGTCACGCCACGATCGCGCTGGGTGCCGCGCTCGCCCGACAACAGGGGCCGGGGCTGTTTCCGCTCGAGCTCAACAAGGCCAGTATCACCGTCGAGGGCCATCTCTCGGCAACGCGGTGGGGAGCCTCCCTGCAGTCGCCGTCGACCCGCAGCGGCCCGGTGTCGGCGCCGCTCCTCGAGGAGGCGCTGGCGCTTTTCGGGCTCGGGCCGGACGATCTCGACCCGAGGATACCCGCGGCGATCGCCCATGGCGGCGGCGATCATCTGATCCTGGCGCTGAACGCTCGGGAGCGGTTGCGGGCGATGCGGTACGACCTCGATCAGGGGCGCGCGCTGGCCGCCCGCGAGGGGCTCGTCACCTTCAATCTGGTCCATGCCGACACCGCACGGCACTTCCACGCCCGTAATCCGTTCCCGTTCGGTGGCGTCTACGAGGACCCGGCCACCGGGGCGGCGGCGGCCGCACTGGCCGGCTACCTGCGCGACCTCGACTGGCCGCACGAGGGCGCCATCGTCATTCATCAGGGGGAGGACATGGGCGTTCCTTCCCGCCTGGAAGCCGGCATCCCGCCCGAGCGGGGCGCCAGCATTCGCGTCTCCGGAGACACTCGCGTGCTCCGCGAGCCATCCATCATCGACAGCAAGGAGTGAACATGACACCGGAACAGACACTGGATTCGTTGGGACTCGTTCTGCCAGCTGCCCCCGAACCGCTGGCGCAGTACCGCCCGGTCAAGCGGGTGGGCGACATGCTGTACCTGTCCGGTCAGGTCCCCCGCAATGCCGACGGCACACTCGTCACCGGCCGGATGGGCCAGGACACCTCGATCGACGACGGGTATGCGGCGGCGCGCAACGTCGGCCTGCAACTGCTGGCGGTCGCCAAGTCGGTGGTCGACGACCTGTCGCGCATCGAGATCGTCAAG
>NZ_CEXLVS010000053.1:0-19745 GCF_982684285.1 Salinicola sp.
GTTCTGCAGCAGATTGTAATCCAGCAGCTGCTCGATCAATGTCTGCAGCTCCTGGCCATTTTCATCGATCAGCCGCACGACCTCGCTCTGCCGCTCGTTGAGCTCCCCGGCCACGCCGTCGGACAATAGTGACGTGCCCTCGCGAACGCTGGCCAGCGGTGTTTTCAGCTCGTGCGACATGTGGCGCAGAAACTGCTGCTTCTGCGCCTCGAGCTCGGACAACCGGCCCGACAGCCAGGTCAGCCGCTCGCCCAACTGGACCAGTTCGGCAGGCCCCTGGATACGGGTGGGCGTGTCGCTGTGATCGCCGCTGCCGAGGCCGAAGATCCGTCGCTCGAGCTGGCGGATGGGGCGCGTGATCAGCCAGGTGAAGAACAGCATCAACATCAGGCTGGCGGAAACGAGGGCGGCGGTCTGCATCCACAGCCGGGCCTTCACCGCATCGGCCTGTTCGCGGATATCGGCGATACGCGTGTCGATCAGGTCGTTGGTGGCGTCCCTCACCGCGTCGGACTCCGAGGCAAACCCGGAGAATCGCTGCAGGAACATCCCCATGTCGTCGACCGACGCCTGCGGCAGAACCCGGAGTTGCCGGAAGCGCTCGACCAGGGACTGGAAGTCGGGGTTGTCGCGCATCAGAGGCTCGTGCTGCTGGAGCAGTTCACCGAACTGCCGCGCCTTCTGGTTGTAGATATCGCGCAGGCCCTCTTCTTCGATGACCGCGTACTGGCGCGCGCTGCGCTCCATCTGCAGCGCCAGCGAGCTCAGCATGCGGGCACGGCGGGTCTCCTCGACGGCCTCTCGAGCGCTCTGGTCGGCCAGGGTCGAGAGCTGCGACAGCGCCTGTCCGGCCTGAAACATCAGCACGGCTATCGGCAACAGGACGACGACGAATGCCAGCAGTACCAGTTGCAAAAGCGAGCGAGGCCGCCAACGTCGGGAGAGCTCGGTGGTCATGGAGTTCGCTCTATGCAGGATGCCCATTGGGGTCATGGATCGTTCCGCAAGGATAACATCTTTGTTGAATGCCCATTCAGGTCGAAGCGTCGAGCGCGCTCGGATCTCAGCCCTACCCCGATCGACAGCCGCCTCCGGTCGTGCGCCGGGAATCCACTCAAAAAAAGAGGGCCGGCAGAGCCGGCCCAAGGTACGCAGGGAACTGAAGGGTCGAGAACGACCTTGAAACACTGCCTGAATCAGCTATTCGAGACCGCTCCCGTGGCCCGAAGGCCCCGAAGCCGATATTCGACTTAGCCATTCAGGGGCTATCGAATACCATGGCGGCGAACCGCCCGCTTCGTCTTCGGACCGGTCGCCAGACTTGCAGTTGCCGAGCCTGGCGGCCGGTCGCAATGGGTCCCCTCTCGCGAGGGGGAAGGCATCCTTGCCGGGGCATCCTTGCCCAAGTGGTGCATCTCCTTGCCCGATGGGCCGCACCCGTCTCATCGCAACCTAAGTCACACATCGCGTGGAGCAGACGAATCCTGAAGGCCCTGCACAGGGTAGTTGAGGAACCTGACAGGATTCGGCGAGACGATTCCGCAGACGTCGTCTCGTCGCTCTCGACAAGACTATAGCGATAGCCGTGCCATATTTTAAAAAACCAATTAATATCAATTAGTTAAAAACAAATCATTCCCTACGATCGGAGCGCTGTCCGCCGATGGCCACGGAAGGACGAAAAAAAGGGCCGAAAATGTCGTCCATGGCAGACGCTTTTTGGCCCTTTTCCCTGTATTTCAATAAAATCATAGGCTTGACGCGTCTCCATTCGGAGACGCCATGATCAATAACTCACCGATACAGGTGTCGCTTTACAGCGACTTCAGCAAGACCTTGGAGCGCCGGGCCTGGTTGTAGGTCTCGCGCTTGAGGTCCGGCAGCGCTTCCGGCGTGGCGAGTGAAAAGCCCCGCTCCACGAACCAGTGGGTGGTATGGGTCGTCAGGGCGAACAGCTGGGTGAATCCCCGGCGACGTGCGCGACGCTCTATCTCCGCCAGCAGAGTCTCACCCCGGGTCCCCCGGCGATAGTCGGTGTGCACGGCCAGACAAGCGAGTTCGCCCATCTTCGCCTCGGCGTAGCCATGCAGCGCCGCACAGCCGATCGCCATGCCGTCGCGATCGATCACCACGTAATCCTCGATCTCGTGTTCCAGCCGCTCGCGGGTTCGAGCCACCAGCATGCCGCTGGCCTCGAGCGGCTTCAGCAGTGCCAGCAGGCCACCGACGTCATCCAGCACGGCCTGGCGCAGCAGCTCGTAGCGGTTCTGGGTGATCATGGTGCCGACACCGTCGCGGGTGAACAGCTCGCCGAGCAGGGCATCGTGATCGCGCCACGACAGCAGGTGGGTACGGCCGACACCGTGGCGGGCCGCACCGCAGGCGGCGCTGAGATGGCGGGAAAGCTCGCTGCCGGGGCTGGCCCGTTCGCGCAGGATGTCGGCTTCGTCGGGGGTCAACTGACGCTGCAACTGGCCACTGTCGTCGTGCAGCCCGGCCGACTCGCCGAGCAGAATCAGCTTGTCCGCCTTGAGCGAGACCGCCACGTGCTGGGCGATTTCCGAGGCATCCAGGTCGAAGACCTCCCCCGTACGGGAGTAGCCCAGAGGCGGCAGGATTACCAGATTGCCACCGGCGAGCAGGCTCTCGATGGCCTGACTGCGCACCCGGCGCACCTCCCCGCTGTGATCGAAATCCACGCCGCCACGCACCCCCAACGGCTTGGCGGTGACCAGATTGCCGGAAACCGCCGTCAGCTCCACGCCATGCAGCGGCGTGTTGGGCAGGCCCAGGGAGAGCTGGGCCTCCAGCTCGAGCCGGTGGGTCGCCGCGATCCGCTCGACATGATCCATGATCTCGCGATCGGCCACCCAGCGTCCGTCGATGCGCACCGGTTCGATATCGACAGTCTCGAGAGCGGCGGAAACCTGCGGCCGGATACCGTAGACCAGCACCACCCGCACCCCCAGGGTGTGAACCAGCGCCAGGTCCTGCAGCAGTTGCCCGCGTCGCGCCGACACCATCGCCTCGCCTTCCACCAGAATGACGAAGGTCTTGCCACGGTGGGCGTTGACGTAGGGCGATGAGTGGCGAAACCAGTCGACGAAGGGAAAACGCGAGTCCAAGGGCTTGACGCTCCGGCAGTGGGCTGTGAGGCATGACCCGCGTGGGGCCTGCCTCAACTATACCAGAGCGTCTTTGGGCCGGTAGACCGCGGCGGCGTCTTCGTGGCGCAGTCGGCTCCGAAGAATCAGCCGAACATGCCCTTGAACATGAAGAAGAAGGCGATGGAGAGGAGCGCCCCCGCCGGCAGGGTGATGAGCCAGGAGAGCACGATCGAGCCGAGCACGCGCAGGTTGAGCGCCGCCATGCCGCGCGCCAGGCCGACCCCGAGCACGGCGCCGACCAGCGTGTGCGTGGTCGAGATCGGCAAGCCGGTACCGGAGGCCAGCACGACGGTGGAGGCGGCGGAGAGCGTCGCCGCGAAACCACGGCTCGGCGTCAGTTCGGTGATCCCGGTGCCGACGGTGGCGATGACCTTGTGGCCATAGGTCACCAGGCCGACGACGATCCCGCCGCCGCCGAGTACCAGCACCCACCACGGCATGGTGGCCGAGCCGGTCACGCTGCCGCTGTTCTCGACCACGCTGATCACCGCCGCCAGCGGGCCGACCGCGTTGGCGACGTCGTTCGAGCCGTGGGCGAAGGCCATGGCGCAGGCGGTGAACATCATCAGCACGCCGAAGATGCGCTCCACGCTGGAGAAGTCGTAATTGCTGCGAGCCCGCCGGTCGCCGCGGTTGATCCGGTTTTCCAGCAGCAGCCCGAACATCATGATGACGACGCCGAACGCCACCCCCAGCAGCAGGCTCTCGCCGAAGGTCAGGTGCAATCCGACGTGGGACAGCCCCTTGACCAGGGTCACCATCGAGACGATGAAACCGACCAGGAAGATATACCCCGGCACGTAGCGCTTGGCCGCCGCGAACGGGTCGGGATTGTCGAAGATCAGCACCTGCACGGAACGGAACAGCATGAAGGCGAACACCCCCGCGATCAGCGGCGAGGTGATCCAGCTGAGCGCGATCGTTCCCACCGATCCCCAGTTGACCGACTGGACGCCGAGCCCGGCCACCGCGAACCCGACGATGGCCCCCACGATGGAGTGGGTGGTGGAGACCGGCCAGCCCTTCATGGACGCAATCATCAGCCAGGAGCCGGCGGCCAGCAGCGACGCCAGCATGCCGTAGATCAGCATCTGGGGATCGCTCTCCAGCAGGGCGGGATCGATGATGCCCTTGCGGATCGTCTCGGTGACCTGCCCCCCGGCCAGCCAGGCGCCGAGGAATTCGAAGATCACCGCGATGATGATCGCCTGCTTGATGGTGATCGCCTTGGAGCCGACCGAGGTTCCCATGGCGTTGGCGACGTCGTTGGCACCAACCCCCCATGCCATGAAGAAACCGAAGACACAGGCGAGAATGATGAAGACATCACCGTATTGCGCAATGATGGACATAGGCTTTGTTCGCTTGAGTGGCGTGACGAAGGCGTAGAATGACGAAGACCCGCTGTCAGCGGGCCGTCAGTATCTGCAGGCGGCTACCTACCCGCTCGGCGCGGTCGGACAACTCGCCGATCCATTCGATGATTTTGTAGAGGAAGATGACATCGACCGGCGGCAGCTCGGCCTCGAGCTGGAACAGCTGGCGGCGTATGTCGACCTGCTGATCATCGGCCTGGTGCTCGAGATCGTGCAGTTCCTTGATCAGTTCGTGCATCACGTCGGAGACATTGCGGCCGAAGCCCGACTCGAGCAGGTCCTCGAGCTCTTCCAGCGCCTTGCGCGCCTGGTCGACGGTGTCCACGGCCGTCCGCAGGTAGTCGCGCATCGGCTCCGCCAGCGGCTCGGGAATGCTCATGTTGCGGCCGAGCATGATGCCGGTGATGTCCCGGGCCTTGTTGGCGATCTTGTCCTGGACGCTGATCAGCTCCAGCAGGTCGGAACGCGACACCGGCAGAAACATGGTGTTGGGCAGGTTGAGCCGCAGCTGCGTCTTGAGCTCGTCCGCCTCGTGCTCGAGCCGGGTGATCGCCTCGCGATGCTTGCGCGCTTCTTCCCAGTCGCCCCCCAGTGCGGCATCGAAGAAAGGCAACAGCTGGCCGGCGCACTCGCTGGTCTTGACGATGTGAGCCAGAAGCGGTTGGAACGGCGATCGTCCAAACAGCGCCGAGAACGGGTTGGTACTCACCATAACGTGGCCTGGATGCGTTGGAAGTGGCGGCGCCAGTATAATGATTGCGTCTGGATGCGTCATGAAAAATTCATGTTACGCCCCGCGACCCGGCCGTCGGTCGAGTGACCTGGCCAGCGATACCGGGCGAGCGAGCTCGGACCGGCCAACCCATGACCGACCAACCCATGACCGACCAACACCAGGAAGCTGCATGAGCGACGAGATCGAACTCAAACTGGCGCTATCATCCGAGGGCCCCGCCCTGCTGGTCGATCACCCACTGCTCCGGACGTTGACCTCCCGCACCGTCGCGCTGGGCAACCAGTACTATGACACCGCCGACTCGGCCCTGCGATCGCGACGCGTCGCGCTTCGCGTCAGGCGCCAGGGCGAGCGACGCCTGCAGACGCTCAAGAGCGCCGCGGAGAGCCATGGCGGCCTGTCGAGTCGCGGCGAGTGGGAGTGGTCGATCGACGACGCCGCGTGCAACGCCGCCGGCCTCGATCTGGACGGGCTCGGCGAGCTCGACCACCCCGCCCTCTCCGGGCTCGATCTGGAAACGCTTCGCCCGGTCTTCACGACCGACTTCGAGCGTCGACTCTGGCATTACCGGGATGACCGCTGCGACATCGAGATCGCACTGGACCAGGGCGGCATCCATGTCGGTGCGGCCACCCTGCCGATCTGCGAGCTCGAACTCGAGCTCAAGCGGGGCGACCCGGCACGCCTGGGGACACTGGCCGACGCCTTGTGCGCCCCAACCGACGGCGCCGGCGAAGCATTGCCGGCGCGTCCGGCCAATCACAGCAAGGCCAGCAGGGCCTCCCGCCTCGCCAGCGGCTGGCCCGAGCCGACCATCCCCCCAGTCGACTCGGTGGATACGCTGATCGACGCCATCGACACCTGGCAGGACAGCCGGAGTCCCGCCTGGCTCGCCAACGCCGAGGCCCAGTGCCAACGACTGGTCCAGCGGTGGACGCGCGACGGTGACGCCCCATGTCGAGGAGCCGGCGAGCGCATCCTGGCGGATCTGCGTCGGGGCGTCGCTCCGTGGCGAGGCCAGGACTGGCTGACCCTTCGACAGCGAGCCGGGAGCGAGACGGACCGGTAGCCAGGCACTTGCCTTCTCGCGATGAAATCCAACCCGATCCAACCCGATGACGCCATCCGACGACAAGCGTCTCTCAGGGCGCGGAGAGCGACGAGCCGCGAGTCCGTGACACGGAAGGCGAGCCGGGCCGGTAAGGCCTGGGGGGCCGAAAATCCTCCACCAGCCGCTCCAGCGGCAGGGGCCGGGAGTAGATGTAGCCCTGGATGTCGGTGGCGCCCCAGTCGAGCAGGATCTCCAGGGTTTCACGCTCCTCGACGCCCTCGACGACGATGCCGTAGTCGAGACGCCGGCAGAGGGCGACCACCGCCGACAGCACGTGACGCTTGCGCGGCAGCGAGGTGACGTTCATCACCAGCTCGCGATCGATCTTGACCGTATCCATGGGCATCGAGGTCAACTGGGCCAGCGACGAGTAGCCGCTGCCGAAATCGTCGAGGGCGACGCGGATGCCGGCATCCCGGATCCGATCCAGGCTGCGGAACGCCTTGACGGGATCGCTGAGCACCGAGGTTTCGGTGACCTCGATCTGCAGCCGATGGTGGGGGACCCCGTGACGTCTCGATGCCGCGATCATGTCGTCGAGCAACCCCGGGTCCATCAACTGGCGAGTGGAAAGATTCACGCTCAGCAGGAAGCTGTCGCCGAAACGCTCGCGCACGATGTCATCCTTGAGCAGCGGCAATGCCTGCTCCATCAACATCTCCCACAGCGGCGCGATCAGCCCGGAGCGTTCCGCGACCTCGATGAAACTCGCCGGCGGCACCACGCCCTCGGCCGGATCGTACAGGCGCATCAGGGCCTCGAAGCAGCGGATCTCGCCCGTCGACGAGTCGACGATCGGCTGCACGAAGCAGCGCACGCCTTGGGTCGCCAGGGCACCGCGAATCAACTGCTCGGCACGGCTGTTCTGTCGCTCCCACTGTCGCAGCGTCTCGCTGTAGTAGCGTCGGGAGCCGACATCGGACAGGCGCGCGTTGGCCAGCGCCAGGCGCGACTGATGGCGCCACTCGTCCACGCTCACCGTCTCGGCCGGATCGAGCACGGCCGCTCCGCTGACATGCGACAGCCATACCTGCTGCCCATCGATCTCCACCGGCTGGGAAAGCAGCGCCTCGAGCGGTTCGAGCGCCTCGTCCAGTCGCTCGACTTCGTCGGTTTCGAACACCATGGCAAAGGTGTGTTCCGGCAGCGCGATCAGCGCCACTCTCGGTGGCAACTGCCGGCGCATGCGCTGGACCAGCTTGCGTAGCGCGCTGACCGCGTCATCGACGGCGACGCCATCGAACAGCGACGCCACATTGAGCAGCTGGAACTTGACGAGTGCCATCGGCGGCAACGGCGAGCGCGCCAGACACTCCTGCAGGAGCAGTTCGAGATAGGCCCCGTTGGGCAGCAGCGTCATCGGATCGCCGAGCCGCTGCTCCGTGGTGTCGGTCTGGGTGCCGGCCATGCGGATGGCCAGACCGCGCTCGTTGCGCTGGCACAGGCCTCGACACAACACCATTCGCCAGCCGCCACGCGCATCCCGGATACGGTATTCGACGGCGACCGAGGAAGTCAGGCCATCGAGATGCTGGTAGAGCGACCGCTGAACGTCGGCGCGATCCTCCTCGTGGATACGCGACAGCCAGTCGTCGAGTCCACGCCGCCCTTCGCCGTGCGCCAGCCCCAGCATGCTCGACCATCGCTGCGACAAGGTGAGCTGGCCGCTGTCGAGATCCCACTCCCAGACGCCATCGTTGGTGGCGGTCAGCACCAGGTTCAGATGCTGGGTACGCTCCTCAACCCGGCTCTCGAGCTCATCGCGGGACGCCTCGAGATCCCGGATCGTGCGGCGCACCGAGTCGAGTACGAGGTTGTTGAGCTGGGCCAGCTTCTGCAGCGCGATCTCATCGCTGTCGGTATGGACGTGAAACTCGAACTGTCCGTCCACTGCCTGGCAGAGCTGATGGCTGATGGCGTCGACCTGCGCAATCAAACGCCGCTCGCGCGCTTCGGCGACGGTCGAAGGCTTGTCGCTCATCTCGCCGGCTCCTCTGCAGAGGTCATTTCGAAGCGACAGCCGTCGTCGCCAATGCCGGCACCGGTCGCGGCATGAATGACGGGAAGGCGGGGCAGGAAGGCTTGCACCGGATTGGCCATCGAGAAGAACATGGGGGAGTATCGCCGCCTCGATCCGACGAACGGATCCGCATGCGGCTTCATCGGCGCCTGACGGTCGAGCTGCTGGCAGTCGCCCGCGGTGGCGATCGAACCGACGACCGCGCCGTCATGACTGGCCTCGAGATGATCGATGAGAACGCGCTGAATCAACCCGATCATGGAAGGTCGCTCTAGAGTCCGTTACCGCTCCGCTCGCGGCCCGAGGAGTCGCGACAGGGTTCGATGCGTCCCGTCAGGGAGGAGAACGGGCGATGACTGTCGACATACTCGAAGTATCGTTAGCATTATCGGCGGTCGAGCCACGAAATTGAGGGCCGCATAAACTGATTATCGAGCGCACTCGAGGCGCCGACCATCACCGGGGACGGAAACTGCCTTGATGCAATCGGGCGATTCACAGCTACGCAAGCGGCTGTTCCAGATCATCTTCGAATCGGACACACCGCAAGCGAAGGCGTTCGATATCGCGCTGATCACGCTGATCCTGGTGAGCGTGGCCACCGTCTTTCTCGACAGCGTGCCGGATCTGCATGAACGCTTCGGAAGGATATTCTATCTGGTCGAATGGGCGTTCACGCTGATCTTCACGCTGGAACTGGCGCTCAGACTCTACTGCCTCGACCGCCCCCTGCGTTACCTGCGCAGTTTCTATGGTGTCCTGGACCTGCTCGCCATTCTCCCGACATGGCTCGCCCTGTTCATACCCGGTGCGCAATCGCTGCTGGTGGTGCGGGTATTGCGCGTGCTGCGCGTGTTCCGGGTCCTGCGACTCATGGAGTTCGTCGGCGAGGGCCGCATGCTGGTGGAAGCGCTGCAGCGCAGCCAGCGCAAGATCCTGCTGTTTTTGACCACCATACTGCTGATCATCACCATCTTCGGGGCGTTGATCTACATGATCGAACCCCCCGAGGCCGGTTTCACCAGCATGCCACGAGCCATGTACTGGGCCGTCGTTACCCTTACCACCGTCGGCTACGGCGATATCGCCCCGGTAACGGCGCTGGGACAGTTCATCTCCGCCTTCATGATGATTCTCGGCTATTCGATCATCGCCGTCCCCACCGGGGTCTTCTCCGCCGAGGTGATTCGATCGATCCAGCGCGAGCGCTACTCCGACGAAGCCTGCCCCGGCTGCGGTCACGAGGGGCACGAGCGCGGCGCCAAGTACTGCCGTTTCTGCGGTACCTGGCTCGACGAGGAGACCCAGGACCCCAACGCGCCCCCAGACGAGGCCTCCGAGACGGAGGCGGAACCTCCCGAGGCGCACGACAAGGGTGATTGAGGTCGCGGGGCCACCGAAACGTTAATTTTTGTCATCAATCTGTGACACAAGGACGACAAACTCCCATCCCACGATGCCGCACCAGGCGGTTCGTCATCATCGGGAGTTGTCATGCAATCGCTTCGCCTCACGCTCCGCAGCGGCCTCGTCGCCATGCTGCTGCTGTTCGCGCTGCTGATGTCGGTCATCGGCGGCGGCAGCTACCTGGCCATGAAACAGGCGAGAAACGCCTTCGATTCGGTCTATGCCCTCAATGTCGTGCAGCTCGGGACGGCACGTGAACTCTATGCCGCACTGATGCAGACCCGGGTGCTGCTGGACAGCTATCAGACCGACTACAACCGCCTGCGCGTCAAGCCCGCCAAGAAGACCTGGGCGCAGGCGCAGGCCACCTTCGCGAGTGCGAAGCAGCGCCTCGCGGAGATGCCCCCGGCGGCCCCCGAGTCGCCCGGGGGCGATCTCGCCGATCGCTTCCGGGCGCTGATCGACGACGGCATCCAGCCCGGCTTCGATACGCTCAAGGCGTGGGATGTCTCGGCCTACCAAACCAGCGTCAAGCAGGCCAACGACCTGACCGCCGCGCTGGATGCCAGTCTTGCCGGCTTGTCCTCCACCGCCAAAGCCAATGCGGTGTCGGGAGCGGCTGCCATGGAGCGTGACGTGCACCTCCTGCAGGTCGGGCTGACCACGGCGGCCGTGGTCACGCTGGCGTTGATCCTGCTGGCCTTCTTCATGTTCCAGCGCCATCTGTTGCGCCCGCTGGGCGAAGTGAGGCGACACTGCGCCGACATCGCCCAGGGCGACCTCAGCCAGCGCCTGTCGACCCGGGGCGTGAGGGAGATGCGGTCGCTCAAGTCCGGCGTCGACGCGATGCAGGCCTCGCTGCTGGAGCTGGTCTCGCAACTGCAACGGGAGAGTCGGGCGCTGCGTGGCGACGCGCTGGAGTTGACCGAAGCCAGCCATGCCCTGAACGACCAGAGCCGGCAGCAGGCCCAGGCGCTCCAGCAGACCACCGCCAGCATGGAGGAGATCACTGCCACCGTGGCGCATACGGCGGATCACGCCGACCAGGGGCGGACGCTGTCGGAGGAGAATCGGCGCCGGATCGACGCCAGCGGAGACCAGATATCCACCGCGGTCACCGAGATCGAGGCGGCCCAGGCCCGCTCCGAATCGTCTCTGGAAGTGATCGGGATGATCGATTCGCTGACTTTCCAGACCAACCTGCTGGCGCTGAATGCCTCGGTCGAGGCGGCACGGGCCGGGGCACAGGGCCGCGGATTCGCCGTGGTCGCCGCCGAGGTTCGCGGTCTGTCGGCGCGCTCCGCCGAAGCCGCCAAGACCATTCGGGCACAGATCGAGGGGACGCACCTCCAGGTCAGGAAAGGCGCCCAGGTCCTGACCCAGGCCAGGGAGACGATGGCCACCGCCGTGCAGTCCGGCCATCAGCTCGGCCAGCTGCTGGAGGGCATCGCTCTCTCCTGCCAGCAGCAGCGCGACGGCATCCATCAGATCGACCAGGCCATCAGCGCCATCGACATCGCCACCCAGCGCAACGTCTCGCTGGCGGAACGCACGCTCAGGGCAACGCAGGATCTGGACGCCCGGGCGCAGCGCCAGCAGGAGCACTGCAACCAGTTCACGCTGGAGACGCCAGTGCCGGGACCCGACGCCGGGATGCAGGAGACTGCAGAGCCGGATAGCATGGCTCTGGCCGACGACCGGCCCCGCTCCAGCGTGAGAAATCACCATGAGGAGCACAAGGCGCTGCCGGTTTGAGAGCGGCATCGTCTCCCCCTGGTGCCGACTGGTAATGCCCTGGGGGTGAGCGGAGCCGCTTTTCGGACACCACCTGCCATGCTTTCCGGCCACCGTGCCGACATCTCAGAAGGACGCTTCAATGAACAAGACCAGCGCCACGACCAGCCCCAGGCGCCGACTCTCGTGGGCGGTGACGACCGGCTTGATGCTGGGTATCGGCTCGACTTTCCAGGCCGCTGCCGCCGATGAAGCCTGTGCCCCCGAGGCCTACGCCATGGCCCTTCGCTATCAACAGCAGTCGGCCGAGATCGATGCACTGCAGCGGCAGAGCTACGCCCTGGCCACGGCGAGATTGCAGCAGAAAATCGCCGCCCACCCCGAGGCGGACAACCTGGCGATCATGACCGACCTGGACGAGACCGTCATCGATAACTCGGCGCTACTCGTTCGCGACATGCAGGCCTGTCACGACTTCACCGGCTGGGATACCTGGAAGGTGTGGGAGCGCGAAGGCCACCCGCGGCTGATTCCCGGCGCACGCAGGTTCCTGAATTACGCCGATTCCCAAGGCGTGACGATCTTCTACGTCTCCGACCGCTACCAAGAGAACAAGGCGTCGACGCTCGCGACACTCCGCTCGCTGCATCTGCCCCAAGTCAACGACGCCCAGGTCCGGCTGCTGGGTCCTTCGAAGGGAGAGCGCCGCGCCACCATCGAGCGCGATCACGAGCTGGTCCTGCAACTGGGTGACTCGCTGGCGGACTTCTCCAGCGATTTCCATCACGCCGACCTGAAGGACCAGCATCGGCTGGTGGCCGAGGACGACGCCCATTTCGGCGATGACTGGATCATGTTCCCCAACGCCAGCTACGGCAGTCGGAGCGATGCCGATCTCGAAGCGTGGGCGGCGCCACTGAAGAGTCGCTAGCGCGGGAGGCGGGACGCCGCACGTCCCGCCCCGCCTCGATGGCGGCCCGACCGCCGGCGGCTGGATTCGCTCAGCGGAAGGGTTCCGGGTCGCCACGCCCTTCCCGCACGACCACGGGGGGAATCTCGCGCAGGTCGACCACCGTGGTCGGCTCCAACTGGCAGGCGCCACCGTCGATGATCAGGTCCAGGTGGGCGCCGAGCCGCTCGCGAATCTCCTCCGGGTCGGTCATCGGCCAGGTCTCTCCCACCGGAATCAAGGTCACGCTCATCAGCGGTTCGCCCAGGGCATCGAGCAGCGCATGGGTGATCTTGTGATCCGGTACGCGCACGCCGATCGAACGGCGCTTGGGGTGCAGCAGCAGCCTCGGTACTTCGCTGGTCGCGCTGAGGATGAACGTATAGGCGCCGGGAGTGTGCGACTTGAGCAGTCGGAAGACGCTGTTGTCGACCTTGGCGTAGGTGCCGATCTCCGAGAGATCGGAGCAGACCAGCGTGAAGTTGTGACGATCGTCGAGCTGGCGTAACCACTTGATCTTCTCGATCGCCTTCTTCTCGCCCAAGCGACAGCCTAGGGCATAGCCGGAGTCGGTGGGATAGGCGATCACACCGCCCTGGCGCAGGATCTCGATGGCCTGGTCGATCAGACGCTTCTGCGGGTTCTGCGAATGAATCTGGAAGAATTGGGTCATCTCACGCTCTCCTGGAACCGCTATCGAAATCTGCCCCGCCCCCATGACCGCGGTCGATCACGGGGCGTCGTTGCTTTCGGGCCGTTACTGCTCACAGGGTAACAGACGTGGCGCTACTCGCCGCCGGCGAAGCGTCGCAGTGCCGGGTGGCACCAGACCGGCCTGACGTGGGAGCGTGGCGGCGGGCTGATCGTTCCCGGCGACAGCGGGCCACCCGGATAATGGAAGTCGCTGCCGACGGATCCGTAGAGCCCGTGGAAATCGAGCTGACGAGCCAGGTCGTGGGTCGTGTCGGGATTCTGATAGCCGCTGACCAGTTCCGCCGCTTCGCCGCCGGCATCGATGAAGGCCGCGAACATCAGATCGCGCTTGCGCCGGGTCATGCCGTAGCGCAGCGGGTGCGCGACGACGGCAACGCCTCCGGCATCGCGAATCCAACCGACGACCGTGGCGAGTTCGGGCCAGTGCATCTTGACGTCGCCCCGCTTGCCGGCGCCCAGGTAACGCTTGAACGCCGTCTTGACGTCCGGGACCACGCCGGCCGCAACCAGTGCCGCGGCGAAATCCGGCCGCCCCAGTGGGCGCTCACTTCCCGCCTCCTGCCGCGCCCTGGCGAGACCATCGTCAAGGCCGCCCTTCTCCAGGCGATGGGCGATCTCGCGGGATCGCAGGTCGCGCGCGCTGGCCAGTACCTCCAAGCCCGCGTCGAGAGCGGAGGACGTGCCCTGAGGCAGCAGCGCCACGATGTGCAGACCGATCCCTCGCCACTGGCAGGAGAGTTCGGCCGCCGCCAGCAGGGAGAGACCGTGATGCCGGCATCGCTCTGCCGCTTCCTCGACACCATCGATCGTGTCGTGGTCGGTCAGGGCGACATGGGTCAACCCGCGCGCATGGCACAGGTCCGCCAGCGAGGCGGGCGAGAGCTTGCCGTCGGAAGCCGTGGAGTGCAGGTGCAGGTCGATCCCTCGAATACCTTCCAGCGTATCGGACAGCACGGTCGAGCGGGCCTCGGGATCAGCGGTGGGAAAAACGCTCATGGGCATGACGCCAGCCAGCGTCTTTGTCAGAATAGGTCGACT
This sequence comes from Salinicola sp., assembly GCF_982684285.1. Taxonomy (NCBI): domain Bacteria; kingdom Pseudomonadati; phylum Pseudomonadota; class Gammaproteobacteria; order Oceanospirillales; family Halomonadaceae; genus Salinicola; species Salinicola sp. The sequence goes on from NZ_CEXLVS010000053.1 coordinate 14,253, forward strand.
ATGGTGAGGGGCGCGGCGAATCGGGTCAATCGTCCACGCCGCCACCACCCGCCAGAGGCTCAGCCCGTATGAAACTGCTGTTCGACTTTCTGCCCATCGCGATCTTCTTCGCCGTCTATCATGTCAGCGGCGCTATCATCACGGCCACGATGGTACTCATTCCCGCCACCGTCGCGCAGTTGGGCATCGTCTGGTGGCGTCAGCGCCGCATCGAGAAGATGCTGCTGATCACCTCGATCATCGTGATCGCCTCGGCCACCGCGACCGTCGCGTTCCACAACCCGGCCTTCATCCAGTGGAAACCCACCGTCATCAATGCGCTGTTCGGGGTCGCCTTTCTGCTCTCGCCCCTGTTCGGGGGCCAGACGCTGGTCCAGCGGATGATGGGCAAGGCGGTGTCGCTGCCGGCAGCCACCTGGCGGCGCCTCAACCTGGCGTGGGTGTTGTTCTTCTTCGCCATGGCCGCGCTCAACGTCTATGTCTTCAGCTACTACGACGAGGCGACCTGGGTCGACTTTAAGCTGTTCGGCATGCTGGGACTGACCCTGCTGTTCGTGGTCGGCCAGGCCCTGTTCCTGGCCCGCCACCTCTCGCAATCACAATCGGAGGAAGGCTCCTGATGCTCTACGCCATCATCAGTGAAGATATCGACGACAGTCTGGAAAAGCGTCTCGCGGCCCGCCCCGAGCACCTGAAACGTCTGGAAGTGCTGAAAGACGAAGGCCGGCTCGTGCTCGCCGGGCCCCACCCGGCCGTCGACAGCGACGACCCGGGCAGTGCCGGCTTCAGCGGCAGCCTGATCGTGGCCGAGTTCGATTCGCTCGAGGCCGCCCGGCGCTGGGCGGACGCCGACCCGTACGTCGCCGCCGGCGTCTACGCCCAGGTTCGGGTCAAGCCGTTCAAGCGGGTCCTTCCGTAACCCGGCCTTCTCCGGCGACCCGGTTATCCACAACCCCTGGCGTGGCGGTTTTGCACACCTGCTGTGGATAACGCTGTTAAGATCCCGCGGACGTCTTTCTCCGTTCCCGACAAGCCGCCGCCTGGCGAAAAGTGTTCAATTTTCATACAACGCGCCACCGGCCTCTCCTCGAGGGGCCGTTCGATGATCCCCAAGCGTGGAAGCCATGAACGGCAAGCCAGTCCCTTCTCATCGCCAGGCCATACGACACGCCGAACTCGACTGGCGGGCCGACGACGGCGACGTCGAGGCGCCGTTCTCCACCGCTTACGATGACGTCTATTTCTCGCGCCAGGATGGTCGCGAGGAGACGCGCTTCGTCTTCATCGACAACAACGACCTGCCGCAGCGGTTGGCGGTCTGGCGCGAGCCTCGTCCGTTCACGATCGGCGAGACGGGCTTCGGCACCGGGCTCAACATGGTGTGCGCCTGGGCCTGTTTCGACGCCAACGCCCCCGCCGAGGCAAGACTGCACCTGATCTCGACCGAAAAGCACCCGCTCACCCGCGATGCGCTGGCGCGCGCCTGGCGCAGCTGGCCGCAGCTGTCGCGTCAGGCCGCTGCCCTGCTCGACCAGTGGCCACCAGCGGTGGCGGGTGTCCATCGCCTGCAGCTGGACGAGCGCGTCATCCTGGATCTGCACTTCGGCGATGCGGCCGATTGCCTCGACCGCCTGGACGGACAGGTGGATGCCTGGTTCCTCGACGGTTTCGCGCCTTCGAAGAATCCCGACATGTGGCGGCCGGAACTGTTCACTGCCATGGCGAACGCCAGTCGGCCGGGGGCCACGTTCGCCACCTTCACCTGCGCCGGTTTCGTGCGCCGCGGCCTGAGCGCGGCGGGCTTTCGCTGGCGCAAGGTGCCGGGGTTCGGTCGCAAGCGCGAGATGCTGCGGGGCGAGCATGACCCCGCCGCTTCGACCGCCGTCCGGACACCCTCGGCCAGAGCGGCCACCCCCTGGTTCCAGCCGCCGCCGCCCAGGCCGGCGGACCATGTGGCGGTGATCGGCGCCGGCATCGCGGGTACCAGCGTGGCGGCGGCACTGGCGCGCCGGGGCAGCCGGGTGACCCTGATCGATCGCGGGGGCATCGCGGCGGGTGCGTCCGGCAATCCCCAGGCCGCGCTCTACGTCAAGATGGCCATCGAGCCCAACCTCCAGAGCCGGTTCTATCTCGCCGCGCTGCTCTACACCCAGCGCTGGCTGGCGCGTCTCGACCCCGAGCGCCGCTGGTGGTCGGACTGCGGACTGCTGCAGCTGGCCGGGAAAGCCGGTGACGTCGAGCGCCAGCGACGCTTCCTGGCCCATTACCAGTTGCCGCCGTCCGTCGTTGCCGCCAGCGACCCTTCGCTGGTGACGATCCTCGCCGGTGTGGAACTGCACCGGCATGCGCTGCACTACCCACTGGCGGGCTGGGTCGATCCCGTGGCGCTTTGCCGACATCTCGCAGCGACACCCGGCATCGAGCTTCGCCAGGCCGGGCTCGAGTCACTGCGGGAAACGGACGCCGGCTGGCAGCTGGCGCTGGGGCGGGAGTCGCTTCACGTCGATCAGGTGGTGTTCGCCACCGGTCACGCCAGCCGCCACTGGCTCGACGGACTGCCGATACAGCCGGTCCGGGGCCAGATCTCCACGCTGTCGCTAACACCGGATTGCGGCTCCGGAACGGTTCCCTCGCTGGATCGCGTCCTCTGCGCCGAGGGCTATGTCATGCCGCCTCGCGATGGACGGCTGATCTTCGGCGCGACCTTCTCGCCCAACGATGATGACGATACCGTGCGAAGCTCGGATCATCGACGCAACCTCGAGGAACTGGCACGCCTGGTACCCACCATGGCCGAGTCGCTCGCGGGCCGCTCTCCCGAGGCTTGCGGCGGCCGTGCCAGCGTCCGCGCCGCCAGTCCGGACAAGACGCCCTACGCCGGGCCGCTGCCCGAATTCGATCGCTGGCGCCAGGACTATGCCGCCCTGGGCAAGGACGCCAAGCGCTCGTTCGACCAGCCGGGCAGCCACTATCCGGGGCTATGGGTGAGCACGGCACACGGTTCCCGTGGCATGGTCAGCGCCCCGCTTTGCGCCGAACTGATCGCCTCCCGGATCCACGACGAACCAATGCCCCTTGAGCGCGAACTGGTCGATCATCTGCATCCCGGAAGGCGGATCGTCACCGACCTGATTCGAGGCCGCTGATTCGAGTGGCGGGCATGCGAGGCCTCAACCGCGGGCACGGGCTCAGGGAGCGGGAGCGCCGGTTTCCCCCAGCATGGCCAGCGTCTCGCCATCGAGGCAGCGGTAGGTGAAGGAGGGGCGGCCGATCTGGCCGTAGTGGAACGACTCCTCGAGCACGCCACGATCCACCAGGTGCTTGAGGTATTTCCGCACCGATACCCGCGACATGCCGGTGTTCTCGCTCAACGTCTCGGTGGTGAAAGGTGCCCCCGCCTGCTCGGCGGCGGCCCTGGCGACCTGGGACAGGGAATTGGCGGTGAGGCCCTTGGGCAGATCGCCCGGGCGTGCCGGTGGCGCCACGGTCGCCTCCCGCCGAAACAGCGCGTCGAGATCCCGCTGGTGTGCGCGTGCGGGCAGCCGGGACAGGCGCTGATGCGTGTCCAGGCAGCGGGTCAGGGCTTCCCTGAAGCGCTCGAACTCGAACGGCTTGACCAGGTAGTCGCTGACGCCCAGATGCTTGGCCTCCCTCACGGTTTCCATTTCCGAGGCTGCCGTGATCAGCACGATCTGGATATCGCGGGCCTGGCGACGCAGGTCTCGCACGAGCGTGAGGCCATTGTGCTCGCGCAGATAGACATCGAGCAGCAGCAGGTCCACCTCCTCCCGCGCCAGAATCTCTCTCGCCGCCGGCAGATCCTCGCACTGGGCGGCCAGGTCGATGCCTTCGATGCGGTTGAGAAACTCGACATTGAGCCGCATTACCATCGGATCGTCTTCCACGACCAGCACGCGCATGGATCAAGTCACCCCGTCGGTTACCTGCATTACGTCCATCGCATAGGGCACGGTCACCTCGACCAGCGTGCCACGCCCCAGCGTCGAATAGAGTGCCAGCGTACCACCTAGCGATTCCACATGGGCCTTGACCATGGCCAGTCCATAGCCGTGCCCCGCCCCCTTGGAGGAGACGCCCTGCTCCACGGCAAGCTGCTGCTGGCTGTCACTCATCCCCTTGCCGTTGTCGGAGACATGCAAGGAGAGCGCCCCCGCGTCGACGCCCAGGATCAGGCTTACCTGGCGCGTCTCGCGACCGGCGACCGCCTCGAAGGCATTTTCCAGCAGATTGCCGATGATGGACACCAGCAGATGGACGGTCTCGCTTTCGTCGGGTGCTGGGATCTCGCTCTGCAGGTCGATATCGAGTTCGACCCGCCGCTCTCTCGCCTCGCTCCCCTTGGCCAGCAGAAAGCCCGCCAGCACCGGGTCGCGGACCCCGGCGACCCGCGCCGCGGCCGGCGCGATCAGGGTGTCGTCGAGCTCACGCAGGTAACGCTCCAGACGCCCCAGGTCGCGCAGCTGTACCAGTCCGAGAATGACGTGCAGCCGGTTCTTGAACTCGTGGGTGGACGCGCGCAGCGCCTGGGCGTACCGACTGACCCCGGTCAACTCCTCGGCCAGCCGGTTGACCTCGCTACGATCCCGCAATGTCACCACGCTGCCGCCGGCGCCCCGCTCGCCGCGGATAGGTACGCGATTGACGATCAAGGCGCGCCCGTTCAGCGTCAAGCGTCGATTGAGCGCGGGCGTGCCCCGGTCGAACAACTCCCCGAGGGTGGACGCCGGTATTCCCGAGCCATCGCTGGCGCCCGCCGGGTCGAGCAACTCGACCGCAGCCGGGTTGACCATGGTGATCGCAGACTCGCCATCGATCGCCAGCACCCCCTCGTGCAGCGAAGCCAGCATGGCCTGACGCTGCTGGACCCACTGGGATATCTGGTGGGGCTCGAAGCCCAGCAAAATGCGCTTGATATATCGCGCCAGCCACCAGGCGCCCGAGGCGCCGACCAGCATCAGCAACACGATGCCCAGCAGCAGCACCTGACGCCGTTCGGCCAGCAGCAGCCCGACCCGGGTCAGGGTGACCCCGGTGGCGACCGCACCGATCACCCTCCCCTGCGCGTCGAGCACGGGCGAGAATCCCCGGATGCTGACGCCCAGCGTGCCTTCGGAGCGGGAGACATAGGATTGCCCCTTCAGCGCCGGCCCCTCGTCGCCGCCGCGGAAATGACGCCCGACCTCGTCGGGGTCGGGGTGCGTCAGGCGCAGATGGTCCCGATCCATCACGGTGATGAAATCGACGCCCAGCCGATCGCGCAGCGTCTCGATCTGCTGGCGCAGTTCGGAGTCGGGGTCGCGAACGATAGGCGTGGCCATGAGCGCGGTCCGTACGTCTTCACGATCGGCCAGTACCGCCGCGAGCCCCATCACGCGCTCCCCCTGGGCCTCCTCCAGATTGGCACGAAGCTGGTAGTTGAACAGCAGCAGGGCGACGCCGAGCGTCAGCACGATCATGCTGGCGACCAGGACG
>NZ_CEXLVS010000054.1:0-16932 GCF_982684285.1 Salinicola sp.
TGTGCCGCTCGGCCGCCAGCGCGGCGGCCTGGGAGTCCAGCGTGATGCGCATCTCCAGCACGTGCAGGATGTCCTCCACCGTGGTGGCACTGATGCGACGTGCGGGAAAATGGTGATCCGGCGCGGAGCGCAGCACGCGCGTACCGATACCGCGACGCGTCTCGACGAGCCCCATCGACTTGAGGTGGGCAATCGCCTCGCGTACCGCCGTCCGGCTGACGCCGAACATGTCGCACAGCTGACTCTCGGTCGGCAACTTGTCCCCCACCGCGATCCGCTCCTGAGTGATCAGCGCCTCCAGTTGCCGGGCAATCTGGCGCGAAAGACTCTCCTGAGACGAGATACGCTTTATCTCCCAAGCCTTGGTCTGCTCCATCGTGCTGCCTACCTTGTCGATTTTCTTGTCCGACGCCCGAACTCACCCGGGCCTCGCCAGCGCTGTCTGACGTTCGAGACCATCAGCATACCATTCGGCCTGGCGGCCACGGGCTCAAGTTTCGTCGTCGGGATGCGCCAGGACGACGAATTTTCCGCCCTGGTGGACCACCGCCGGATCGTGCGGGTCCTGAGGATGTTGCCGTGCCTCGGCCTCCACTTCCGCACGCCACGGCGACGAACTCTCCCGCGGCACCCAGCCGAGAAACTGCGCGTGGCGGTTGTCCCACCACCGCTCCTCGTTGTCCGAGACGCCGTAGATCACCGTGTGACCCAGGCGTGGCGCCTGGAAAGCGCGCTCGAGTAGCGCCACGAAGTCCTCGGTTCCCAGCCAGGTGGCCAGCATCCGGGTGTCCTTGGGCCGGGGAAAGCAGGAGCCGATACGAACGCTCAGGGTCTCGATCGCGAACTTGTCGAAATAGAGGCTCGCCAGGTCCTCGCCGAAGCACTTGGAAACGCCGTAGAGCGAATCCGGCCGATGGGGAACCCGGGTGTCGATGCGCGTCGAGCGTTCGTAGTACCCGATGGTGTGATTCGAACTGGCGAACACGATTCGCGGCCCGCCCTGCCGGCGAGCCGCTTCATAGAGGTTGTAGACCCCGATGATATTGGCCTGGAGGATGCCTTCCCAGGGCTTCTCCACCGAGATGCCTCCCAGGTGGACGATGCCATCGCAACCGTCGACGAGCCGGGCGACGGCCTGGGCATCCGACAGTTCGCAGGCAACGAGCTCCTCGTGATCGGCCGCATCGCCCAGATCGGCGATGTCGGACAGGCGTACCTCTCGGGCCAGCCGGGAAAGATAGGGGCGGATCGCCTGGCCCACGCCGCCGGCGGCGCCGGTGACCAACAGTCGGTTCAACATCGGTGGACTCCTCGAGTCAGATCAGTCGCAGGATGGCCAGGCGCGAACCGGATCGGGCCTGGCACTGGAGGTCGGGTCACTGTAGCCAGTTCGGCAGGGTCAGCGAAATGGCGGGCACGTAGGTCACCAGCATCAGCACCGCGAACAGCGCCAGGTAGAACGGCCAGATGGTCTTGACCGTCTGCTCGATCTTGATACCGCCGATGGCGCTGCCGACGAACAGACAGCCGCCGACCGGCGGCGTGCAGAGCCCGATGCCCAGGTTCATCATCATCAGAATGCCGAACTGGATCGGATCCATGCCGAACTGCTGTGCCACCGGCAGGAAGATCGGCGTGCAGATCAAAATCAACGGCGCCATGTCCATGATCATGCCCAGTGCCAGCAACAGCAGGTTGAGCATCAACAGGACGACCACCGGATTGTCGGAGATGGACGTCAGCCCCTCGGCGAGCAGCTCCGGCACGTTGTAGAGCGCCAGCAGGTAGGAGAATGCCGAGGCACAGCCGACCAGGATCATGACCAGCGCCGTGGTCTTGACGGCCTGGTAGACCGCCGTCTTGAACGCTGACCAGCGCAGCTCGCGGTAGACCAGGCCGGTGATCACGATCGCGTAGATGGCGCCGAACGCCCCCGACTCGGTTACGGTGAGGATGCCGGAGAGCACGCCACCGACGATGATCACCGCCGTCAGCAGACCGGGCAGCGAGGCGAAGAAGCTGACCACCAGCGCCGCCCATCCCGGAAACGCATCGCCACCGTAGCCCCGCTTGACCGCCACCACATAGGCCGCGACCGCCAGGGCGAGGCACATCAGGACCCCCGGTACGATGCCGGCGACGAAAAGCTGCGTCACCGAGACGCCCCCACCGGCGGCCACCGCGTAGAGAATCATGTTGTGGCTCGGCGGGATCACGACACCGGCGATGGAGGAAGTGACGGTCACGTTGACCGCGTAGTCGGTGTCGTAACCTTTCTCCTTCATCACCGGGATCAGGATCGAACCCAGCGCGGACGTATCGGCGACCGCCGATCCGGAGATTCCGCCGAACAGCATCGACGACGTGACATTGACCATGCCGAGCCCGCCGCGCATGCGCCCGACGGCCGCCGATGCGAACCGCACCAGTCGGCTCGAGATCCCGCCATGGAGCATCAGTTCACCGGCGAAGATGAAGAACGGAATCGCCAGCAGCGAAAAGACGGAGATGCCCGACACGATACGCTGGAAGCCCACGAACAGCGGCAGCCCTTCGTAGAGAAAGGTCACGATCGAGGCGAGTCCCACCGCGAAGGCGATCGGGGCGCCCACGATCAGGCCGAGCAGGAAAACACCGAAGAGTATTGCCAGTCCCATGAGTTCAGCTCCCCGCCCGCGGATTCGAAAACCATCGTTTGATGAGATTGGCGCCGGTGAAGATCACCAGCAGCACACCGCACACGACCAGCGGCGCGGCGCGCCAGCTCTCCGACAACCCGATCATCGGGATCGGCCGCCCCGCGTTGCTCAACACCATCAGCCCGCCCTGCCACGCCATGAAGGCGCCGAACAGGATCACGAAACCATCGGCGATGGCATGCATGATCGCGCGGGGTACGCGAGGCGCCCCCTCCCGCAGGAAATCGATGCTCAAGTGGGAATTGAAGCGCACCCCGGCCGCGGCACCGAGACAGGTGATGTAGACGACGATCAAGAGCGACGACTGCTCGATCCAGGTCGGCGTGTCGTTGAGCACGTAGCGCCCGAACACCAGCCAGCCGAACGAGAAGATGAGAAACACCAGCAGAATGCCGGCGACGATCAGACACAGACGTGCCAGGCCATCCAGCACCCTGTCCGATGTCGAGCCAGGGGCGGTAGACGAATCCGGAACCTTGTCCACGTTGGTTGTCCTGTCGATGTCGGGAACGAGTGACGAGCGCCGGCGACCCGGCCCCCGTCAACTTGCGGTTTTCACTGGGTGTTGCGGATATCGTCGATCAGCGATTCCAGGTCGGGATGCTCCTCGACGAACGCCTGGTAGATAGGCTCCATCCGGGCCTGAAACGCACTCTTGTCCTTGACCTGGTTGACCTTCACGCCCGCTTTCTCGACGATCTCGCGGCTCTTTTCCACCCGCTCCGCCCACAGCTTCCGCTGCTCCTTGGCGGCATTCTGCGCGGCGGTGCGCACGATCGACTTGTCCTCGTCGGACAGTGCGTTCCAGCTCGTCTTGGCGACGCACAGGCACTCCGGGATGATCAGATGATCGGTTTCGGAGAAGTATTTGGCGACTTCGTAGTGGTTACTGGATTCGAACGACGGAAAGTTGTTCTCGGCACCGTCGATGACCCCGGTCTTGAGGGACTGGAATACCTCGCCGTAGGACATCGGCGTGGCGTTGCCGCCCAGTGCATCGACCATCTGCACATACAGGTCGTTGTTCATGACCCGGAGCTTCAGACCCTTGACGTCGTCCGGCTCCTCGATCGGGTGGTCGGTGTCGTAGAAGCTTCGGGCACCGGAACCGAACCACGACAGCGCGATCAGGTCCTTTTCGGCCAGAGCGTCGGCGAAGCGCTGGCCGATGTCGCCATCCATGACCCGGTACATCTGGTCGACGCTGTTGAACAAAAACGGCAGCGATAGCACGTCGGTTTCCGGCACGATCGGGCCCATCGGGCCCATGTTGAAATTGCCGAAGTCCAGCGCCCCACTGCGCGCCTGATCGATCGCATCCGGCTGATCGCCCAGCACCGCGTTGTTGTAGACGCGAGGATTGACCCGGCCTTCCGTCTTGTCGGAGACCTCGTCGGCAAAGGATTTCAACGCCAGCGAGTTGGGATAACCGTCGGGATGGACGTTCCAACCTCTCCAATCTTCCGCCGAGGCACCCGTGGCAACGCCCATCAGCGCACCGGCGGCCAGGAGTGCCGTCAGCGGCACGGTCATTTTCGAGAAAAGAGATTGCGGCATGATCTGCTCCTGTAGCGATGGATCGCCTGTTTGTTATCGTTTTACAGGCTGCCATACATCATACTTATTACAATATTAGACTTTGGCCTCGCAGACGAATGTCTGATAATCCTCTGCCATACAACAAAATTTTGTCTCTAAATTATCACTGGCGGCGACAACTCCATGATTTCTTTTCCTTAATCGAGAAAAATAGACCGCTCCCCACGGAGACAGGGCTTTCGATCTCGAAAGAAAGGGAAAGATGACACCTCCGGGATGCCTTCTTTCCGATCTTTCCGGATCAAGCGTCACCAAACCCATGCATCAACGCACCAGCGCCGGGCGCTTGGGATCGAACGACCAGCCATCGATCAGATACTGCATCGCCATGGCGTCATTACGGCTGCGCACATCGAGCGACTTGTATAGCGCATGAGCCTTTTCCACCTGGCCCATGTCGAGCTTGACCCCGAGCCCCGCCGTCTTCGGCACGCTCAACTTGCCATCCCGAATCTCGAAGGGTCGCTCGGTCAGGCGCTGCCCATCCTGCCAGATCCAGTGGGTATCGATGGCCGTGATATTGCCGGGGCAGGCTGCCGCCACGTGGGTCATCATCGCCAAGGAGACGTCGAAATGATTGTTGGAGTGGGAGCCCCAGGTCATGCCCCACTCGTCGCACAGCTCGCCGACCATGACCGCGCCCTGCATGGTCCAGAAGTGGCAGTCCGCCAGCGGAATATCGACCGCATTGAGCGCCACCGCGTACTGGAGCTGCTTGAAATCGGTGGCGATCATGTTGGTTGCGGTGGGTAGCCCGGTGCGTTTCTTGAATTCGGCCATGGTCTCCCGACCCGACCAGCTCTCCTCCTGACCACAGGGGTCTTCCGCGTAGCTCAGGATCTCCTTGATCGGCTCGAGAATCCTGACCGCCTCGTCGAGCTTCCAGGCGCCGTTGGGATCCAGCGTCAAGCGCGCCTCGGGAAAGACGTCGTGCAGCGCGCGAATGCAGTCGGCTTCCTCCTCGCCGCGCAACACACCGCCCTTGAGCTTGAAGTCCCTGAAGCCGTAGCGCTCATAAGCCGCCTTGGCCAGATTGGCCACCGCGTCCGGCGTCAGCGCCTCCTTGCGACGCACCTCGTCCCAGGCATCGACCGGATTGTCGGCCCTGGGATACGGCAGATCGGTCTTGTCCGGATCGCCAAGCAGGAACAGGTAGCCCAGCGCTTCGACTTCGTCGCGCTGACGCCCGAACCGGCCCAGCAGGTCGGCGACCGGCTGACCGAGGGCCTGGCCGTACAGATCGAACAGCGCCGATTCGATGGCGGTCAGCACATGGACGGCAACGCGCAGGTCGAAGGTCTGGCGACCCCGCTCCTCGCGGCCATTACTGGCCAGCAGCCGTCGCGAGCGATTGAGCGTCTGCTTGACCTCGTTGACCCGCGATCCTTCGACCAGCGAGCGGCACTGTTCCAGCCCCTTGAGGATGCCCTCGCTGGAGGGGATCTCGCCGACGCCCTGATTGCCGGCGTCGTCCTCGAGGATCAACAGGCAGCGGATGAACCATGGCGCATGCCCGCCGCTCAGGTTGAGCAGGAAGCTGTCGTAGCCGGCCACCGGCATCACCGTCATCCTGGTCACTTTGGGGAAACTCATATCGCACTCCCGACTGTCAGAAAGATTAACTGCGGTGGCCGAACTCGGCGCTGTCCACGGTCCACTTGCGGGCCTGCTCGGTCAGCGTGATGCCGAGCCCCGGACGGTCCGGCACCACCATGCGGCCGTCGCGGGTCTCCAGGCTTTCGTTGAACAGCGGCTCGAGCCAGTCGAAGTGCTCCACCCACGGCTCGGCCGGATAGGCGGCCGCCAGGTGAAGATGGATCTCCATCGCGAAGTGCGGCGCCAGCTGCAGGCCGGCGGCATCCGCCAGCGTCGCCAGCTTGAGGAACTGGGTGATCCCGCCGATGCGTGGCGCGTCCGGCTGAATGATGTCGGCGCTGCGATGCTTGATCAGCTCCATGTGCTCGCCCACGCTCGCCAGCATCTCGCCGGTGGCGATCGGCGTATCCAGCGCGGCGGCCAGCGCGGCATGCCCTTCCACGTCGTAGGCGTCCAGCGGCTCCTCGATCCACACCAGATTGTAGGGCTCCATGGCACGGCCGAAGCGCAGTGCCGTGGCACGATCCCACTGCTGGTTGGCATCGATCATCAACGGCACGTCGTCGCCCAGGTGCTTGCGCACCGCCTCCACCCGCTGCAGATCGATGCGCGAGTCGGGCTGGCCGACCTTGATCTTGACGCCCTTGATGCCGTTCTCGAGCGAGCGCGTGGCGTTCTCCTTGACCGCTTCGATCGGCGTATGCAGGAAGCCGCCCGAGGTGTTGTAGCACTGCACGGAGTCGCGGTGGGCGCCCAGCAGCTTGGCCAGCGGCAGCCCGGCGCGCCTGGCCTTGAGGTCCCACAGCCCGACATCGATGGCGGCGATCGCCTGCGTCGAGAGTCCGCTACGCCCGACCGACGCACCGGCCCAGACCAGTTTCTGCCACAGCTTGCCGATGTCGCTGGGGTCCTCGCCCAGGATGGCCGGGGCGATCTCCTTGGCGTGGGCAAACTGTCCAGCCCCACCCGCGCGCTTGGAGTAGCTGAAGCCGATCCCCTGATGGCCGTCGCGGGTTTCGACCTCGGCGAACAGAAAAGAGACCTCGGTCATGGGCTTCTGACGGCCGGTCAGTACCTTGGCATCACTGATGGGTGTCGCCAGTGGCAACACCACATGCGAAAAACGGACCCAGCGGATCGCATCGCTAGACATTCGGCTTCCTCGTTGTCGTGGCTGAGAGGCTCTGCTCCCGGAGGCTCGACGCCATGGATGATTGCGCTATCACCCGAGCAGCCAAGCTGTGGACGAGGAAATGTTAGCGCAATCAATTTGTATGACAAAGCGTCACGAGGGTGGTTTCGACCAAAGGATGAAAGGAGACCGCCTGGCGGATTCGGGAGCGATCAGGTGGTGTCGCGATCGACGATCTCAAAGCCGACGTCCAGAGTGCGGGCCGCGCGCTCGAATGTCGGCTGGGCCATTCGCTGGAGCAGATGCTCGGCGGCACGCAGGCCGATGGCGGCGCCGTCGATGCGCACGGTGCTCAGCGCCGGGAAGCTGGCAGCCGCATAGCTGCTGTCGCCAAATCCCATGATCGCCAGTTGCCCGGGTACCGACAAGCCCCGACTCTGCGCCTCCGCCAGCACCCCCAGGGCGAGGATATCCGAGCTGCAGACGATCGCATCGAGCGAATGGCCGTCGAGCAGCTCGGCGCTCTTTTCCCGCCCCCAGGGCATGCTCGAGGGCGTGCCGACCTCGCGTAGCTGGTATTCGCCCTCGCCCGCATCCTCGAGCCCGGCAACGAATCCGGCAACTCGAAACCTGGCTCGGGAATCGTCCGCGCTGATGAGGCCGAACCGGCGGTAGCCACGTGCCAGCAGATGCTCGGCCACGGCGCGCCCCACCGCGTCATGGGAAAACCCGACCAGCATGTCCAGCGGATCGTCGCTCATGTCCCAGATCTCCACCAGCGGCACGCTGGCCGACTGGAGTCGCTGACGCGTCAGCGTCGAGTGGCGACAACCGGTCAGCACGATGCCGTCGGGGCGACGGCTCAGCACGGTCTCGAGAATCGTCTCCTCCTGCTCCGGTGTATAGCCGGTCAGGCCCAGCAGCACCTGATACCCCTGCGGGGCCAGCACGCCCATCACCGTCTGCACCACCTCGGCGAACAGCGAGTGCGCCACCGTCGGCACCAGCAGCGCCACCAGCCGGCTTCGACTCGACGCCAGTGCGCCCGCGACCCGATTGGGCACATAACCGGTTTCCAGCACCGCTCGCTGAACCCGCAGGCGCGTGGTCTCGCTGACCAGTTCGGGCCGATTGAGGGCCCGCGACACCGTCATCGGCGCGACACCAGCGACACGAGCCACGTCGGTCAGCCGTGCGCTACCGGTAGAGCGCGAGGAGCGCGGTCTGGTGCTGCTATCGTCCATGGCTGTCATGACTCGTTCGGCGGCCTATCGACTCGGTGGGTAGCGCAAGCATTTCTCGACCGCGGACACTGGCGGGAGCCCCCGGCCGTCATCCGCTCCTCAAGCATATGGTGGCCCGACGAAGGCCTTCAAGCTGGCGCAGCCCGCCGCCCATACCTCGGCCTCGAGCAGCGCGGCCCCGGCGGTGGGGAAAGCGATGCCGGCGCCAGGAGAACCATCGACCAGCCGCCCGGCCAACGCGCCGACCAGCGGCATATGGCTGACGATGATAAAAGGTCGGGAGACGTCGAGTGCCGTCAATCGCTCGACCAGCGCATCGACGTCGTCATCCGGCGTTATCGTGTCGACGGTCACCAGTTCGCAACGCGTCGCGTCGACCACGGCCTGCGCCGTCTGCTGCGCGCGACGGTACGGGCTGGCCCAGACCACCGCCCCCTGCAGCTCCGGGCGCGCGGCCAACCACCGACCGGCAGCGTGCGCCTCGCGCTCCCCGCGCTGGGTCAACCGGCGCTCGGAGTCGGGGTTCCCGGGCCCCGCCTCGCCATGCCTGACCACCGCCAGCCAACCCATCACTCGTTGTCCGGCGCGAGGTCGTGAGCACGGGAGACCGCCTCTCGCGACAGCATGAACTCGACGTCGCTGCTCTGCTCGCTCTCCATCAGCGCCTTGGCCATGTCCTTGGCCGGGATGCCACCGAACATGACCTGATAGAGCCCCTGGGCCAGCGGCATGTAGATCTCCTCCTGGCGGGCTTTCTCGCAGACCAGCTTGACCGTGTTGACGCCCTCCGCCACCTGGCCGAGCACCTCGATGGCGGAGTCGAGATCGTGCCCCTGCCCCAGGGCGTAGCCGACGCGATAGTTGCGCGAGAGCTCGGACGAACAGGTCACGATCAGGTCGCCGACGCCGGAGAGCCCCAGGAAGGTCATCGGATTGGCCCCCAGCGCGACCGCGAAGCGGCTCATCTCCGCCAGCGCGCGGGTCATCAACATGCTGCGGGTGTTCTCGCCCATGCCCAGCGCCGCCGCCATGCCCGCGGCGATGGCGTAGATGTTCTTGAGCGAGCCACCGAGCTCCGCGCCATAGCGATCGTTGCCCGCGTAGACGCGGAAGTAACTGCACCCCAGCGCCGCCTGGACGTAGGCCCGCGTGACCGGATCGTCGCTGGCGATCACGGTCGCCGTGAGATGCTTCTGGGCGATCTCGGCGGCCAGGTTGGGGCCGGACAGCGCCCCGATATGCGAGGAGCCGGTCTCCTCCTCGATCACCTGGCTCATCAGCTTGAAGCCATCGGCCTCGATCCCCTTGGTGGTACTGACCAGAATCTGCTCCGGACGCAGGTACGGACGCACCTGCCGAAGCACCTTGCGGAAAGCCTTGGAGGGGATGGCGATGAACACCACGGCGGCCTTGGCGACGGTCTCGGCAAGGTCGGTGGAGGCCACCACCGCCGGGTTGATCGGGTAGTCGGGCAGGTAGCGGCCGTTGCGGTGTTCGCGGTTGATCTGCTCGACCAGGGCCTCGTCGCGTAGCCATTGGTGAACCTCGGCGCCGTTGTCGGCGGCGATACTGGCGATGGCGGTACCGAAGCTGCCACCGCCGAGCACCGCGACCTGCATGCGCTGTTCTGCCCCGTGCTTGTCTGACATGGTCGTTCCATTGACGATGAGCGATACCGACAGTGTAACGAAAAAACGCCCCGAAAACGGGGCGTTGCTCCTACCAAGTCAACGATGTCGGCGGCACGCCGCGGTCACTGGTCGATCATCCCCACCAGCGAGTCGATGCTGGCCCGGGCGTCGCCGTAGAGCATCCGCGTGTTGTCCTTGAAGAACAGCGGATTCTCGATACCGGAGTAGCCGGTTCCCTGGCCGCGCTTGCAGACGAACACCTGCTTCGATTCCCACACTTTCAACACCGGCATGCCGGCGATGGGACTCGCGGGGTCCTCCTGTGCCGCCGGATTGACGATGTCGTTGGAGCCGATGACGATCACCACGTCGGTGGTGGCGAAATCATCGTTGATCTCGTCCATTTCCAGCACGATATCGTAGGGGACCCGCGCTTCCGCCAGCAGCACGTTCATGTGCCCCGGCAGGCGGCCGGCGACGGGATGGATACCGAAACGCACCTCCTTGCCCGCCGCGCGCAGCTTGCGCACCAGATCGCTGACCGCATTCTGGGCCTGGGCCACGGCCATGCCGTAACCGGGGACGATGACCACGCTGTCGGCATCGTTGAGCGCGCTCGCCACGCCAGCGGCGTCGATCGCGACCTGTTCGCCCTCGATCTCGGCGGCCGGCCCCTGCGTCCCGCCGAAGCCGCCCAGGATCACGCTGACGAAGTTGCGGTTCATCGCCTTGCACATGATGTAGGAGAGAATCGCCCCGGAAGACCCCACCAGCGCGCCGGTGACGATCAGCAGATCGTTCGAGAGCGTGAAGCCGATCGCCGCGGCGGCCCAGCCCGAGTAGCTGTTGAGCATCGACACCACCACCGGCATGTCGGCACCACCGATACCCATGATCAGGTGCCAGCCGATGAAGAACGCCAGCGCCGCCAGCAGCAGCAGCGTCCAGAAACCGGCGCCGTTGAAGTAGGCGATGGCCAGCAGCAGGCACAGCGCCACCGCGCCGGCGTTGAGCAGATGCCCGCCGGGCAGCTTGTGCGGCTTGCCGCCAATCCTGCCGGCCAGCTTGCCGAACGCCACCACCGAGCCGGTGAACGTCACCGCGCCGATGAACACGCCCAGCACCACCTCGCCCTGCAGAAAGGCCAGCTCCGCCGGCGTCTTGTGGGCCAGCGTCGAGGCGAACGCCGACAGGCCGTCGAAGGAGACGCCGGCCGCCTTGATCGCCATGACCCGAGCCCGTTCCAGCTCGGCGTTCCAGCCGATAAACACCGCCGCCAGCCCGACGAAGCTGTGAAGCGCCGCTACCAGTTGTGGCATTTCGGTCATCTCGACCTTGCGTGACAGCCACGCGCCGGCCAGACCGCCGATCAGCATCATCGGGATCATCCAGCCATAGCCGCCGATCAGCGGTCCCAGCGCGGTGAACAACACCGCGATCGCCATGCCGACGATGCCATACCACACCGCGCGCTTGGCCTTCTCCTGATTGCTCAGCCCACCCAGCGAGAGGATGAACAGGACACTCGCCGCGATCGCCGCGGCGGAAACGAACTCGTGTTGCAACATTGCCTTTCTCTCCGCGGATCAGGATTTCTGGAACATGGCGAGCATGCGACGGGTCACCAGGAAGCCGCCGACGATGTTGATCGACGCGATCAGCACCGAGATGGCCGCCAGCAGCGTCACCAGCCCGCTGCCCGAGCCGATCTGCATGATCGCGCCCAGGATGACGATGCCGGAGATGGCATTGGTCACCGCCATCAGCGGCGTATGCAGAGAGTGACTGACGTTCCAGATCACCTGGAACCCGACGAAGCAGGCCAGGACGAAAACGATGAAGTGCTGCATGAACGAGGCCGGGGCGACCATGCCCAGCAGCCACATCAGCACGCCCCCGGCGGCCAGGATGCCGACCTGGCGCTTGCTCTGGGCCAGGAAGGCGGCGTGTTCGGCCGCCTTTTTCTCCTCCGGCGTCGGCTCCTTGACCTTCTCCTTGGGCTTGGCAGCCGCGATCGCCTTGACCTTGGGCGGCGGCGGCGGGAAGGTGACCTCTCCGGCATGGGTCACCGTCGCGCCGCGGATGACGTCGTCGTCCATGTCATGGACGATCACGCCATCCTTCCCCGGCGTCAGGTCGGTCAGCATGTGGCGGATGTTGGTGGCGTAGAGCAGCGATGCCTGGGTCGCCATGCGCGAGGGGAAATCGGTGTAACCGACCACGATCACGCCGTTGTCGGTGACGATGCGCTCATCCATCACGGTCAGATCGCAGTTGCCGCCCTTCTCGGCGGCCAGGTCGACGATCACCGAACCGGGCTTCATCGCCGCGACCATGTCTTCCAACCACAGCTTGGGTGCCGGCCGGCCGGGAATCAGCGCAGTGGTGATGACGATATCCACCTCCGGCGCCTGCTCGCGGAACAGCGCCAGCTGCTTCTCGCGGAACTCGGGGCTGGAGGGCGCGGCGTAGCCGCCGGTTCCGGAACCGTCCTGGCTCTCCTCGAAGTCGAGAAACAGGAACTCGGCACCCATCGATTCGATCTGTTCCGCCACCTCCGGACGAACATCGAAGGCGCGAACCACGGCACCCAGACTGGTCGCGGTACCGATGGCCGCCAGTCCGGCGACGCCGGCGCCGACGATCAGCACCTTGGCCGGCGGCACCTTGCCGGCCGCCGTCACCTGGCCGGTGAAGAAGCGTCCGAACTGATTGCCCGCTTCGATCACGGCGCGGTAACCGGCGATATTGGCGGTACTGGAGAGCGCATCCATCTTCTGGGCCCGCGAGATACGCGGCACCATGTCCATGGCCACCACCGTCGCCCCCTTGGCACGACAGCGTTCGAGACTGTCCTCGTTCTGCGCCGGCCAGAAGAACGTGATCAGCGTCTGCCCTTCCCGCAACCGCTCGATCTCCTCGGCCACCGGCTCGCGTACCTTGATCACGACCTCGGCATCGCGCCACAGCGCATCCGCGCCCTCGACGACGCTGCCGCCGACGTCACGGTACGCTTCGTCGCTGAAGCCGGCGAGCGCGCCGGCACCACTCTCGATCAGGCACTCGTGCCCTAGCTTCTGGATCTGCTGCGCGCTCTCCGGCGTCAGCGCAACGCGCGCTTCCCCCCTGGCGAGCTCCTTGGGCGCCCCTATCCTCATTCGTTGGTCTCCCGATAGTCAGTCATGCGCCGAAACGCCTGTTGCTTGAAACGGCGAGCGGTCGGTCGATGATTAATTGCCGATAGCACGCCTGTCCCGGGCCATGGACCGAAACAAGGCGGGACGTCGCATCATCGTTCAGCTCGAACCGTTGTGGCAGGTGCGTACAGTTTTCCGGAGATCCACCAGGCTAATCAAGCGATTGGGAGAGAAACCAACCCGATCAATATTTTATGGCAGGCATAACCAAAGCGTTATGTTTAAAACTTCCATCAAGCTTTTGTTTTCTCGATTAAAAACGGGATCCACGATTTCCGTTATCAAACTTATAATGAATGGCTTATCGCTGACAAAAACCGACTCGGCCACCTGCCGCGCCAGAATGGATACGATAGAAAACACGCGCCACCCCGTTCCCGCCCCAGGGCGAGATGGGAGAAGCGCGTCTTCTGCGACATCTGCAGCGGAATCTCACACCCGATGTCCTGTCTACGGCATAATGTCACCCGGCCATGGCGGCGATTCACCGCTTGCTCTACCGGTAACCCCCTCTTTATAAGACAGCCGTTTCGACGACATCGTTGATTCCAAGCAGCCCGACTTCATCACTGCCTGACGAAATATCCATCGGATCGATCTCCCTGTTGCCGGACGCGGCAATGGCGGGATTGCCAGGCGCCGGCAGGTACGCTGCCGCGTTGATCGAAGGATCGGCACCTGCGCTATCGGCCATCGTCATGGCAAGCGTCGGGGCGGTACGACCACCGCCGGCCGCTTCGATATAGCGGGTACCTCCAGCGCCCTCCACCTTGACCGTAATGACATCTCCCGCGTCGAGCCCGTCCTGAGCGATAAGCGAGTTGATCTGATCCGCCAGGTCGACACCCACCGTGATGTTCTCGCCATCCTGCCACGTCCCGGAAGCCTGCCATACTTCCTGTTCCGGGAGATAATTTCGCCCGGTAACCGAGCCGAACCCACCGCCGTCGAGGGTATTTTCCACGGAGAAGGTCAGGGTCGTGTTCGCCGAGTGGGTCCTGTCCGATACCCAGTTGATGACCGCACTGCCTATGGCGTCCCCGTTATCGAGACTGACATCATCGGGTACGGTAAATTGCATGCCGACAATATAGGATCCAATTTCGAGGTCAGGGCTGGAGAGACTGAAACCCTGCTCGACATCGTCGCTGGCTTGCTCGACCGCGGCGATGAAGAGATCATCGAACTCCCCCTGCTCTTCAGGCAGCACCACCAGATCAAAGCCCGTCGTAGCGGAAGCCCCCTCTTTATCGACGACCTGCACCTGCAGCGAATAGGTGCCTTCGCCAGACGTCGGCACTCCCGAGAAAGTCTTCGTCTGAGCATCGAACAGGACCCCAGCGGGAAGGTTCAGGGCTTCGTAGCTCAGCTCATCACCATCGAGATCGACAAAGACATCATCGGGAATCTTGAATACGAACCCATCTTCGAACTGGATTGTCTGGTCGTCCATCGCGTTGTTGACGAAGGGCTCGGTATTGGTCGGGTTGCTGCCATCGACCGGGCTGCCGTTGGAGATCAAGTAGACGGGGCGCGAGACCGGACCCAACGCCAGCCCCTGGGAACTATTCGGGTCGTCGATGACCGATGCGACGAAACCGAGCGGGAGCGTGTCGTCTCCACCAAAGCTGGACGTACCGTTGAGGAAATCAGCGTAGTGGAATGCCTGTGAAACGTCGGCCGTGCCGCTCGCCCCGAGTTGCACATCGACGATCTGGAACTCCGCTGCATTGTTGGCCGGGAAGGTCTTGTCAGCCAGACGCTCCTCGACGGTGTCGGCGATACCGTTCTGGTCGTTGGCGACCGGCTGATGCCCCTTGGTCATCACCACCCTGACCCATTCGCCCGCCGGGCCGCTGACGATGACGGACGGGACCGCCCCGCCATAGGTGCCTTGGCCGCCGGACGATACCCCATTGACGGACAGCTCCGCGGTCAGATTCATCGGTGCCTCGGTGATCCGCACCTGCGCTCCCGCCTGGCTGCCGTCACTCATCAACTGGCCGCTGGCCGTGCTGCCGTCGGTGAACTTGATGTAGACGTTGGAGCCGATGAGCTCTGCGCCGGAAACGCCCCCGACATCCCAGGCCGGGAGCGAGCCGGTATCGACACCCGCCGCCCCGCCCTTGTTGAAGCCGGCAATGGAGTTGGGATCCATATCCCCGCTGAAGCCGACCACTTCGCCATTGGTGAAGCCGCCGTCGGCCGTCGCGGAGAACTTCACCAGGGCGCCCCGGAAGCCACCGTTATCATTCGGATTGGACGGATCGGGATCGGTGCCCGGCAGGAAGTAGTGCTCGTAGCCGCTGGGCTGGATGGCGCCGGTATTCCCGTCGCTGTTGATCGCCCAATCCTTGAACGCGGCGTCTCCTCCCTTGCCGTCGGGGTCGAAGACGCTATCGCCGTACAGGGCCGTGGTGACATCGAAGAAGACGGCGGCGATCTTCTTGTCGCCGGTATTCTGGACCTTGAACGAGTCGTTGCCGTAGTTCGAGTACTGAACATTGTCGTTGCCCGGTGTCACCGTCACCAGCGCCGAGCCGAGTTCGCCTTGCCCGTATGTGTCGCCGAGGTCGAGATTGGCTGCGGCGAATATCTCCTCGACCGCCGCTGGCGGTGTGCCCGTACCGTCGTCGGTTTCCGTCGGCGTGATCTCGAGATAGTCATAGCTGGCATCGAAGTTCGGACCGCTGCCGATAGAGGTCTGGGTGACGCCTACCCCGAAGGTTGCGCCCTCGGTGACGATGGCCGTATTGAGCGGCCCGTCCGGTAGCGCCAGCGCCGGCAGCGCGGTCGCCCCCAGCGCCTGCCCCGAGACGTCGAGGAAGGTCATGCTGCCCGAGAAGGTCGCCACCTCGTTGGCCACGCTGGCGTCGAGCGCAATGACGACGTCGGCAATCTGCGCGACATTGACACCGCTGGGCAGGCCGAAGGCCTGCTTGGCCTGCACGCCGCCATTTTCGTAGGAGTACTCGATCTGCTGGCCGCCGCCGACATTGCCGAAGGTGACCTTCAGGTACTCGTCCTGGCTGAGGCTGACATTCATGCCGAGCTGCGAGTACTGCGCCGGCAGCGTCGGGAAGGGGTTGCCGAACTTCAGCGAAGCGCTGAAACCGCCTCCCCCGGCCACGTTGGCGTAGTAGTTGTCGTTGGCATTGTTGCCACCACCGGCATCGCCGTCAGTCGCCGCGATGATCAGGTTGCCGTCGGCAATCGTGGCGCTGCCCGTCTCCTCGGCGGTGGTTCCCGAGCCCTCGGTCACGCCGTCGAAGAGTGTCTCGAGCGTATCGCCATCATTGAACTCCAGGTTGAGCGTGGATGCGTCCATATCGGTATCGTCCTCGGTAACACTGCCGGTTGCCATTGCCGATCCGGCAGCGATGGCGAAAGCGGGGTCATCGACACCGGTCAGGATGACCGTGACACGCTCCGGACCGTCATCCCGATCATCGTTGCCAACGTCCACCGTCAGTGCCCCGACGCCGTCTTCGAAGTTCACCGTACGCGTCTCGGAGGCGCCATTGACGGTCAGCGCCAGGTCGACTTCGCCACTGAAGCCCTCCGAGGCGCTCAAGCCGAAGCTCAACGAGGTCGTACCGTCATCGCCGCTCTCCACCGCCGGCTCGGCATCGAGGATGGCGAGCGTGATCTGCGGGTCGGGCTGCCGGGGCAGGTCCGGCGAGGTCACGTTGAGATGCTCCCAACTGGCCTGGAAGGAGCCTACCGGGTTGCCGTAATCGGTCGAGGTCACCCCGACGGCCGTCTCTCCGTCAGGGTCGGTCAGGTTGGCCAGTACCGCAGCCGGCAGGGTTTCCGTGGCTGCCGTCGCGAAAC
>NZ_CEXLVS010000054.1:16942-19726 GCF_982684285.1 Salinicola sp.
CATCGAAGAGCGTCGCGATTGGCGTTACGGTGCCCGCGGCCTTGTCGATGGAGAGCGTGAGCTCGACCTTGGCGATATCCGTCAGGCCTTTCGAGGCATCGCTCAGCATCTCCTCCAGGCTGATCTTGGTGTCGATACTGCCCCTCGACCACAGCTGTACCACCGTGCCACCGTTGCCGCCGAACACCAGCTTCAGCAGCTGATTGTGGTTCTGGGTGCCCAGGCCGAAGACGATCCCCTGCTGGGCATAATTGGGCACGGTGGAGGTGTCCAGCCCCTGCGCCGCGAACGCCTCGGGGAAGGGATTATCGAAGCGTGACGAGATGTTGATCACGTTGAGAGATGCGCTGCCCAGCGCCACGTGCTTGATGAAGTCATTGGCGCTGGGGTTGGCTGCCTGGGACATATCGCCGTTGGAGGTCCATACGATCAGCTCGCCGCCTTCGACGGTCGTCACCACGGAGTCGTCCGAGGCGTTGCCCAGAGTGCCGTCGAACCCGCCCTCTTCGAGCGGCGATCCGGAAGTCTCGAAATCCAGCGCGAGGATGACCCCTTCGCTCGAGTAGCTGGCATAGACCGAGCTGGAGGTCGCGCCGTTGCCGTTGTCGTCCCCGTCGACCACCGCATTGGCACCGACCGTGGCGGTAACGGTCCCGGTCTGCCAGCCGCCGTCCGGCGCATCGAAGGTATAGGTGGCGACGCCACTGGCGCTATCGTAGGTGGCCTGCGCGGGAGAGACCGGCACACCACCGGCCGAGGATGACACCGTCACGTCACCGGTATCGATCTGCGCCTGCGCGATGGCGTCATCGTCGGTGTATCGAACGCTGACGACCACTTGCCCATCGCTCGCTTCCGGCGTGTCGATCGCCAAAATGCTGGCGACCGGCACGTCGCCAGCGACGGCCTGATAGATGGCTATGGCGTTGAAGCCCGGCTCGCCGGTGTCCGCTGTGACGCCAATCACGATCCTGCCGTCGGTGACGACGACGTTCTTGGTCAGGACGACCGGCTTGTCGGCGCCGCCCGCCTGGGTGAAGGCATCGAAGTTCTCGGCGAATGTCTCGCCCTGGATCGTGTAGTCGCCCTGGCGCTGTCCCGCCTGGGACTGGTAGAGCTCGGCGAAATGCAGTTCGACGACATAGACGCCGTTGGGCACGTCATAGGTGGCGGTGTACGAACCGGAGAAGGAGTCCCGATAGGTATGATAGGCGGAACCGTCGAGATCGATCCCCCCGCTGTTGCTACCGGTGGTTCCCGCCTTGCCGTCGATATTGTTGCCGGTCTTGGTGTTTGGCGAGTAGTAGTCGGGATCGTCCGCCTCGAGGTCGATGCCCAGAATCGGATCGTCGCTGATCGCACCGCCGTAGGTGTGCTTGTCATCGCCTTGGAGGCTGTTATCGATGGAGTCGCTCGTCGCACCGACATTGATGGCACGTTGCAGCGCGCCTTTGACCAGACTGTCCAGGTTCGTGACGATGAAGGCATCGGTCTCATAGGCAGCAACGCCGAGCCCCGCGGTATCGGTGTAGCTGCCGGCGGCAACGCCCACCTCGAACGAACCGCTGCTCCACGCGTTACTGCTCGACGGTGGAGAGATCAGGTACTGGATCGTGGCCGTCCTGCCATCGTCACTGAGCCTGATCGCGTCGCTGCCGGTCGCCAGCGAGACGCCGCCAGGCGTATAGCCGGTAAAGACAAGTTCATCGCCGCTGATGGACGCGACATCAATGCCGGCGTTGTCGGTCACCACCACCGTGGCCAGGATGGGGCTGTCGTTGTCGAGCGGCTGGTCGAGCGCGATCGAGACGACTTCCGGCGGTGTCGTATCCGCGATCTCGTCGCCGAAGCCGTTGATCTGCAGGTTGTTGAAGTTGACCGGCGCCAGCGGCGCACCTTCACTGGTTTCGGCAAGGAAGCCGAAAGCCGCTCCCGATGACAGCTGGGTATCGCCATCATCGATGGTGTGCGAGCCGGTCAGCACGTCCTGCAGCACCCCTTCGGGCAGGGTGAAATCCCCCAGCGGCAAATCGGTGAATTCGTCCTGATCATTGAGACGATAAGCGGCATGCAGGGCGAAGCCGTTTGCCATGTCGATTTCGAGGCGCAGTTCGATCTCGGTGGTCCCGCCAGCGGCCAGCGCCGGCAAGCCGACCTGCGCCAGGGCCTGGTAGTTGCTGTCGCCGATCTCGTAGCCGACCTCGAAACCCGGCTCGCCATTCACCTCGCCGAACACCAGGCGCACGAAGTTGGCCTGGGTGCCGTCACCGAACAGGATGCCGGTGAGCTGCCCCTCCGCCACGCCGCCTGCCGTGGGGATCCAGTTCTGCACCTGCGTGGTCGCGACCAGGCGCTGCACATCGTCGCTGGGATTGACCCCCACATGCATGGCATCACGAACGCCATTGTCCGAGCCGACTACGCTCCCGGGGACCACGTTCTTGATCTGGAAGATCGGCGCGTTGGCACCGGGAATGATATTGCCACCGTTATCGAAAAGCCCCGGAATACCCTGATCGGGATTGGCGTCCTGGTTGGGTGTCGAGCCATCCAGCGCCGCCCCCATCAGACCGGTATCCCCGAGCGTTCCCGGATAAGGCGCCTCGGTCGGTTGAAAATCCAGGACGATGGCCTTGCCAGGCGTGAGTGCGAGGCCATTGGTGGCGCTGTACTCGAAGGGGTCGTGAATATTGTCGACGCCATCGAGATCATGATCCGTCGAATCGCTGACTTCCGATCCTGCCAGCGGCACGGCGCCATTGTTCGGCTGCAGGCTCTCGACCT
>NZ_CEXLVS010000055.1:0-12077 GCF_982684285.1 Salinicola sp.
CAATCGCGGCCTGTTCGCCTACCGCCAGGTCAAGCCGGTGGACCCGGTGCTGGTGCGCTGCTTTCTCGAAGGCATGCTCAAGTCGCTGATCTTCATCCTGTTCATCACGATAGGCAGCCTGCTCAAGTTCGAGCTGATGCCGGATTACCCGTTCGGCGCGATGATGGACTGGATGTCGCTGTGGGCGCTGGGCTGGGGGACCGGCCTGACGCTATCGGTGCTCGCCGATCTGGTGCCGGAGATCGGCAAGGTGGCCCGGATCCTCAACCTGCCGCTGCTGCTGCTCTCTGGCGTCATCTTCCCGGTGCTCTACGTGCCGCACCAGTACCGGGAATACCTGCTGATGAACCCGATCGTGCACGGCCTGGAGAGCATGCGGATGAACTTCTTCAGTGGCTACCACACGATCGACGGCATCGACATGACCTACCTGTGGTTCTGGGCGCTGGCGCTGATCTCGCTGGGGCTGATCCTTCACACGCGCTTTCGCGATCAACTGAAAGCGCACTGATTTTTCAGACACCGTGAGAGGACGGACCCCATGATCGAGATTCGCAATCTCTACAAGCGCTACCACAACCACCATGGCAGCCAGTGGGTGCTCAAGGACATCAACCTGACCATTCCCACCGGGGTCAGTGTCGGCCTGCTGGGTCGCAACGGTGCCGGGAAGTCCACCCTGCTGAGGCTGATCGGGGGCATGGATTCGCCGGATCGCGGCGACATCGTCCGCAACAGCCGCGTCTCCTGGCCGATCGGCCTGGCGGGTGGCTTCCAGGGCTCCATGACCGGTCGCCAGAACGTCAAGTTCGTGGCCCGGATCCATGGCGCCGAGGAGGAGATCGAACGGGTGGTGCGGGAGGTCGAGGCCTTCGCCGAGATCGGCGACGCCTTCGACGAACCGGTCAAGACCTACTCGTCGGGGATGCGCTCGCGGCTGGCGTTCGGCCTGTCGCTGGCATTCGACTTCGATGTCTATCTGTCCGACGAGGCGACCGCCGTTGGCGATCGCGCTTTCAAGGCCAAGGCCAAGGAGGCGTTCAAGGCGCGAGTCGGCAAGGCCAGCCTGATCATGGTCTCCCACGGCGAGGGTGTCCTGCGCGAGTTCTGCGAGGCCGGCATCGTGCTGGAGAAGGGCCAGGCGCGGTGGTACTACGATATCGAGGAAGCCATCGGCGCCTACCACCAGGCGACCGATGGCAGGAAGGTCGAGCCACCCAAGATCCCCACCTCGCTCTCCGAAGCGAAGCAGCAGTTGATGCAGGCGAATCTCGAGTTCGAGCAGGTTCGCCTCGAATACCAGATAGCCAGTGACGACCCCGCCCGCAACAACCCCGACGATGCGCTGCGCTGGCGCATGGAGGAGTCCCGCGAGCGGATGCACGAGGCGCGCCGTTACGTTCAGCAGTTCCAGTCGCAGGCGAAAGCCAAGCCTCGTAAACGAACGACAAAGACTACGAAAAAGACAGGTCGGCCATGAACAACTCATCGTCTATCAACAAGAAGTCCCGCTTGCGCAAGTCGCTTCACTGGATCGTCTGCCTGGTCGCGATCGTGGTGGTATCGCTCTACTGGGCACTGTGGGCGACCGATCGCTATGTCTCCCACGCCAACGTGGTGCTCGAGAGCCCGCAGCTCGCGGCGCCGACCCTGAGCGTGAGTTCGCTGCTGAGCGGCGGCGCCACCAGCAATCTCGCGGACATGCTGCTGCTGCGCGACTACATGCGCTCGGTGGACATGTTGAAGCTGCTCATCGAGGAGGCGGATTTCCGCAATCACTACGCCAACTCAGGTGCCGATGTCTTTAGCGCGCTGGGCGACGAGAACGCACCGCTGGAGGAGCTGCACGACTACTTCCTGTCGCGGATCTCGGTGGAGCTGGACGACTACGCCGGCGTGCTGCGGGTCGATGTCGAAGCCTTCACCCCCGAGGAAGCCAACAAGATCGCGCAGCTGCTGCTGGACGAGGGCGAGCGGCACATGAACCTGATGGGCCAGCGCCTGGCCGAGGAGCAGGTGCGCTTTCTCGAGCAGCAGGTGACGTTGCTGGAAGAGAAGTTCCAGCAGACGCGGGATGCGCTGCTCGACTACCAGAACGCTAACGGGCTGGTCTCGCCGACGGGCACGGTGGAGAGCCTCAGTTCGGTGGTGTCCGGCCTGGAAGGCCAGCTCGCCATCGCCAAGGCGCGCAAGAGCGCACTGGCCAGCTACCAGAGCGTGCGTTCGCCGGAGATCGTGCGCATCAACAGCGAGATCAAGGCGCTGACCGATCAGATCACCCAGGAGCAGGCTCGACTGGCCAGGCAGTCCGGCAACGCGCTCAACAGCATCTCCTCGGAGTACCAGACCCTGATGCTGCGGGCGCAGTTCGCCCAGGACAGCTACTCCGGGGCGCTGGGCGCGCTCGAGAACACGCGGATCGAGGCGGCGCGCAAGCTGAAGCAGGTCTCCGTGCTCCAGACGCCGACGATGCCGGAATACCCCGAACAGCCCGAGCGCCTCTACAACTCGGTGGTGTTCGCGGTCATCGCGCTGTTCATCACGTTGATCCTCAACATGCTGATCCTGATCGTGAAGGATCACCGCGACTGACCGGACCGGCGTGGCCGGGGCCGGCTGTCGCCGCGACCCCGGCCAGCGCCGCCCAAGGAAAGACAACGACCAACCATGGATCGCACGACCGATCCCACCAGCGCTGCCTGAACCATCGACCGGCGATGCACCGGCATTCGTCAGGCAGGGCGCAATAGGCTCGAGAGGGGAATCACCATGAGCATGACATTTCTGGTAACGGGTGGCGCCGGTTTCATCGGCTCGGCAGTGGTGCGCGAACTGATCGAGCACACGCCGCATCGCGTCATCAACATCGACAAGCTGACCTATGCCGGCAACCCGGAGTCGCTGGCACGGGTCGACAGCGACGAACGCTACGAGTTTCGCCTCGCCGACATCTGCGACAGCGCGGCCATGGCCCGGATCTTCAACGAATACCGGCCGGACGTGGTGATGCACCTGGCGGCGGAGAGCCACGTGGATCGCTCCATCGACGGGCCGGCCGACTTCATCGAGACCAACATCGTGGGGACCTACGTGCTGCTGGAGGCGGCGCGGGGCTACTGGAAAGGGCTGCAGGAGAGCGATCCGGCCAGGGCCGCGGCGTTCCGGTTCCATCATATCTCCACCGACGAGGTCTATGGCGACCTGCACGGCGTGGACGAGCTGTTCACCGAGACCACGCCCTATGCGCCGAGCTCGCCCTATTCGGCCAGCAAGGCCAGCTCCGATCACCTGGTCCGTGCCTGGCACCGGACCTTCGGCCTGCCGACGGTGGTGACCAACTGCTCCAACAACTACGGGCCGTTCCACTTCCCGGAGAAGCTGATCCCGCTGACGATCCTCAATGCGCTGGCGGGGCAGCCGCTGCCGGTCTACGGCGACGGCCGGCAGATCAGGGACTGGCTGTTCGTCGAGGATCACGCGCGGGCGCTGGTGCAGGTCGCCAGCGAAGGGGCGATCGGCGAAACCTACAACATCGGCGGCCACAACGAGAAGCAGAACATCCAGGTCGTCGAGACGATCTGCGAGCTGCTCGAGGAGCTCGCCCCCAGCAAGCCGGAGGGAGTCGCCCGCTATCGTGACCTGATCACCTTCGTGGTCGACCGGCCGGGACACGACCAGCGCTATGCCATCGACGCTTCCAAGATCCAGCGGGAACTGGGCTGGACCCCCCGCGAGACCTTCGAGAGCGGCATGCGCAAGACCGTGCAGTGGTTTCTCGACAACGACACCTGGTGGCGTCGGGTCCAGAACGGCAGCTATCAGGGCGAGCGACTGGGAGCGACCGCATGAATACGCTGATTCTGGGCGGCAACGGCCAGGTCGGCTTCGAGTTGCAGCGCGCGCTGTCGCCGCTTGGCGAGTGCGTCGCGCCGGGGCGCCGATCCCTCGATCTGCTGGATGCCGATGCCGTCGCCCGCCTGCTCGACGAGAGCCGACCGGACCTGATCGCCAATGCCGCTGCCTGGACCGCGGTCGACGCCGCGGAGACGGCGCGTGGGGAAGCGTTCCGGCTCAACGCCGAGCTGCCGGCCCAGCTGGCCGAGTACTGCGCCGCGCGCTCGGCGAGGCTCGTTCACTACTCCTCGGACTACGTCTATCCCGGCGGCGGCGACACCGCCTGGCGGGAGTCCAGCGAGACCGGCCCGCTCTCGGCCTACGGAGAGAGCAAGCTGGCCGGCGACGAGGCGGTGCTGGGCAGTGGTGCGGATGCGCTGATCTTCCGTACCAGTTGGGTCTATAGCGCTCGCGGCAACAATTTCATGAAGACCATGCTGCGCCTGGCCCGGGAGCGCGACGCCCTGAGCGTCGTCGGCGACCAGATCGGTGCGCCGACGCCGGCCCGGCTGATTGCCGACGTGACCCTGCTGGCCGTGAAACGGCAAGTCGAGGGGCGCCTGGCTCCCGGTGTCTACCACCTTGCGCCGCGTGGCGAGACCAGCTGGCACGGTTTCGCCCAGGCGATATTCCGACACGCGTCCGCGCTCGGGGCGTCGCTGCGGGTGGGGCCGGACGGGGTGGCGTCGATCCCGACCGCGGACTATCCCACGCCCGCCCGCCGTCCGCTCAATTCACGCCTCTCGCTGGAGAAAGTCGAGCATGCGCTCGGCGTCACGCTGCCGGATTGGGAATCCCAGCTGCGGCTGACGCTGGCGGAGCTGCTCGAGGCGGCATAGCACGACTGCTCACGGCGCGGATGCGCCTTCTCGTAGAAGCGAGCCGCGGGGAAAGGCCGCTTTTATACCGTTATCCTGAATGTCTGACTCGATCTTGGCATCGAAAAGGAGCTTCACATGGCACGTAAAGGCATCATCCTGGCCGGCGGTTCCGGCACCCGGCTGCATCCGATCACCCAGGGCATCTCCAAGCAGCTGCTGCCGGTGTACGACAAGCCGATGATCTACTACCCGATTTCGGTGCTGATGCTGGCCGGGATTCGCGAGATCCTGATCATCTCGACGCCGTCCGATCTGCCGCAGTACCGTTATCTGCTGGGGGATGGCGAGCAGTTCGGTCTGCGCTTCGAGTACGCCGAGCAGCCGTCGCCGGATGGACTGGCCCAGGCGTTCCTGATCGGCGAGTCGTTCATCGGCGACGATTCGGTCTGCCTGGTACTGGGGGACAACGTCTTCCATGGACAGCACTTCTCCGAGCAGTTGATGCGCGCCTCGGACATGCAGAAGGGCGCAACGGTCTTCGGCTATCTGGTCAAGGATCCGGAGCGCTTCGGCGTGGTGGAGTTCGACGCCTCCGGCAAGGCGCTGTCGATCGAGGAGAAACCGATCAAGCCGAAGTCGCCCTACGCGGTCACCGGTCTCTATTTCTACGACAACGACGTGGTGGAGATCGCCCATCAGGTCAAGCCCTCCGAGCGCGGCGAGCTGGAGATCACAAGTATCAACAACGCCTATCTGGAGCGGGGCGACCTGCGCGTCGAGCGCCTGGGCCGGGGCTTCGCCTGGCTGGACACCGGCACCCACGACAGTCTGCTGGAAGCCGGGCAGTACGTGCAGACGATCGAACATCGCCAGGGGCTCAAGGTCGCCTGTCTGGAGGAGATCGCCTGGAACCAGGGCTGGATCGACGATGCGACGCTGGCCGAGCGCGGTAGCGCCTTGAAGAAGACCGGCTATGGCCAGTATCTGTTGAAGCGTCTCGAGGATGCCCAGCGCGGCGCGGCGGTCGGCGAGGCTGCCGTGGCCGGCGTCCGTGGCAACCGGTGACCCCCGAAGACCCTCATTGCAGCCGGAGAGACGGACGACATGAACTACGAAAAACTGGCCATCCCCGACGTCGTGCTGATGACGCCGAAGGTATTCGGCGACGAGCGGGGGTTCTTCCTCGAGACCTTTCGACACAGCGAATTCGTCGAGCACTGCGGCGACCATCGCTTCGTGCAGGACAACCACAGCAAGTCCGGCCAGGGCATCCTGCGCGGCCTCCACTATCAACTGCAGCAGCCCCAGGGGAAGCTCGTCCGGGTCACGCGGGGCGAGGTGTACGACGTGGCGGTGGACCTGCGCCGCAGCTCGCCCACCTTCGGCCGCTGGGTCGGCGCGCTGCTGAGCGAGGAGAACCGACGGATGCTATGGGTCCCGCCGGGTTTCGCCCACGGCTTCTATGTCACCAGCGAGGTTGCCGAGTTCCAGTACAAGTGCACGGACTACTACGCGCCGGGGGACGAGCACAGCCTGCACTGGAACGATCCGCAGCTGGCCATCGAGTGGCCCCTGGTGGGCGGAAGACCGGTGACATCGGCAAAGGACGAGGCGGGTAGCCTGCTGGCCGACGCGGCCACCTTCGCCTAGGCCATGTCCGAAAAGTACTGCGCTTGCCCATACAGCGGGTGGCGGGATAGGGCGCCGAGGCTATTGGGACTCAACCGAGCTGCCACAGGTGGCGGCTCCGATCATTGATGGGGATTGCTCGTATGAAAATCACCGTTTTCGGCACCGGCTATGTCGGCCTGGTGACCGGCGCTTGTCTGGCGGATGTGGGCCACGACGTGGTCTGTGTCGATATCGACCAGAGCCGCATCGAACGCCTGGTCCAGGGGGAGATCCCGATCTATGAACCGGGCCTGGAGTCGATGGTCCTGCGCAACGTGGAGGGGCAGCGCCTGCGCTTCACCACGGATGCGGGAATGGCGGTCGAGCATGGGGTCCTGCAGTTCATCGCCGTCGGCACCCCGCCCGACGAGGACGGCAGCGCCGACCTGCAGTACGTGCTGGCGGTCGCTTCCACCATCGGCCAGTACATGAACGGCTACAAGGTCGTCGTCGACAAGTCGACGGTGCCGGTCGGTACGGCCGACAAGGTGCGCGATCGTATCGCCGGCATACTTCAGGAACGTGCCGTCGAGCTGGCGTTCGATGTCTGCTCCAACCCCGAGTTCCTCAAGGAGGGGTCGGCACTGGAGGACTTCACGCGGGGCGCGCGGATCGTCGTCGGTACCGACTCGGACCGGGTGAGCGACCTGATGCGGGAGTGCTACGCCCCCTACAACCGCAACCGCGAGAAGCTGATGCTGATGAGCGTGCGTGCGGCCGAGCTGACCAAATACGCGGCCAACGCGATGCTGGCGACCAAGATCAGCTTCATGAACGAGATGGCCAACCTGGCGGAGCGTCTCGGCGCGGACATCGAGGACGTCCGGCGGGGCATCGGCTCCGACCCGCGTATCGGCTATCACTTCATCTACCCGGGCTGCGGCTACGGCGGCTCCTGTTTTCCGAAGGACGTCCAGGCGCTGGTCCGAACCGCCAGCAAGGTCGGCTACGAGGCCGAGCTGCTCAAGGCGGTCGAGGCGGTCAACAAGCGCCAGAAGTCGACGCTGTTCGAGAAGCTCTCGTACGCCCTGGGCGGCGAGCTGGAAGGCAAGACGATCGCGGTGTGGGGGCTGGCGTTCAAGCCCGAGACCGACGACATGCGCGATGCGCCGAGCCGGGAGCTGATGGAAACCTTGTGGGCGCACGGTGCGACGGTGCAGGCGTACGATCCCGAGGCGATGAAGGAGTGCCGGCGTATCTACGGCGAGCGGGACGACCTGGTGCTGGTGGCCGACCGTATCCAGGCGGTCAAGCGAGCCGATGCGCTGGTGATCTGCACGGAGTGGAAAGAGTTCCGCACGCTGGATGGCGAGTGGATTCGCGGCCAGCTGGCCACGCCGGTGGTCATCGATGGCCGCAACCTGTTCGACCCGGAGACGATGGCGGCGGCGGGGATCGACTACTACGCCGTGGGACGTGGCAAGAACAGCCAGGCCAAGGCGACGGCCTGACACCGCGCTCGGCCGGATCTGGCCGGCCGATGGCGGGTGGATATGGCAGGCGGGCGGTCATCGCTCGCCGACTTTTCGCGCAAATCCCAGGTCCTCGTTTCCGAAATCTCGTGAAATCCTGTTGCCGGAAAAGCCCATTGAGTTTTCAGTTTGATGAAGATTTCTCAATTAGGGTGTTTTTATTTAGTGTCTCTAACTGCTCTTTATCGCCTTCGGCGATTTATTCAGCATTTCCCTAATACCTGGGTGGTTAGACTTTTCATCTTTTCCTCGAGGCGACGGATTCATGGGTCGAGGGATGGTGAATATCGATGAGTAAAATCATCTTCACCGAAAGCCGGGTCGAGATTACCCTGACTAAAGTCTTAACGGCGGTTGCCGGACGACAAGGCACTGCAAGATCGCGAAAATAACTTGTGCTTGTCTTCTTGACGTTGTTCCGTCGTCATATGGCGACGATATGTCATTTGCAATAAAGCGTGTCCTTTTCAATAAGGCATGTCGTTTACAATAAGATATGTCATCGACAATAAATGGTTGCAAAAGAGGGTTCCGTATTCTCTGGGGCCTTGCCTCCAGGCATGACTTTTTGACGGTACTACCTGGCGACGAGAAGCTATCGAATTTCAAATAATCGCGTCATCGCCAGACATGCCGAGATCATGAAAAGGCCTGCGGTGTCGGATGACCGAGACGAAGAACAACGAGCGTCATTCATCGTGACAAATCAAATGCGAGACGAGGCATCATCATGCAAGCCAAGAGCCGAGCGTTATATGAATTCGGGGCGACCTTTCTGGGTCCCGCGCTGCACGTCTACGCCGAGTCCATAGAAGCCGAGGCCGATGGCCACCTGCCAGTCTGCCTGGCGCGGGAGGGGTGGTGCTTCCATCGCCTGCTGACCCGGCTGCAGCGCGAATCCTCGATAGCGCTCGCCAACGACCCCGTCTACCTGAGGGTCTCCCGGACGCTGCTCTTTCGCGCCATGCTGGGGTCGGAAACGATCACGCCGATGGCGCTGGGCAACGATTTCACGGGTAGTGTCCTGGATCTGATGCGCAAGCGGTTCGGTCTTCAACTGCATGAGATATTCGCGGCGTTGCCGTTCGAGCTGCTTCGCTTCAACTGCGAGCTTCCCAAGGACAAGGAGCTGGTCTTCCAGTGGTTGTCTCCGCATCTGAAAGCGTTGAAGACGGTGGTCTCTCCGACCCGGAAGGCGTTGATCGCCTATCTGGAGAGATCGGGATTGATGGATCCGGAAAAGCGGCCCCTGATGCTGGACCTGGGGTATTCCGGAACGATCCAGAAAATTCTGACCCATATCCTGGAACGCGACACCACCGGGCTCTACTTCATTGCCACCAAGCCGGGCGACGCCGAAGTCAGCCGGCATCATGCGCTTTTGAAAGGCGTTTTCCATGAAGGCGTGGGGTGGCGTAACGGCTGCATCATGCTCGATCGATCGCTGTTGTTCGAATGTCTGCTGACCGCGCCACATGGCCAGATGGTCGACATCCGGCAGAAGAGCAATCGGGAGTTCGAGTATTTCTACGGCAGGCAGGCCGCGACGCAGCGCCATTTCCAGGACCTCAAGACGGTCTTCGATGGCGCGATCGACCACGTCGTGATGTGCCGGCGCCACGGTGTGAATTACACGAAGTCGGATGTCCAGGCGCTGTACGAAGTCTTCGCGACCCGACCCAACTGTATTCCCCACGATGTCTGGCACCTTTTCAGTGTCGACGACGACATTACCGGCAATGGCATCGTCAATCCGATGCAAATGTTCGCAATATAAATCAGAGGCGGGGGCCACATGAAACCGACGGGAAAGATGATATCGCTGCTACCGTGGCTATTTCAGACCCAGTTCGCGAGTCAGGCGCGCAAACGGCGTCTGGCGGCGGAGGAAGTGGTGGGGATGGACGACAATATCGTAGTACCCGAGAGCGGTGTCGAGGACCAGCCGCGCAAGGAGCCGGTTCTCGACGACAAGAACCTGGTGACGGTGACGGAGACCTTCATCGTCACTGAGGGGGGCGCGGTCAACGACGATCTCTCCGCGCCCGGGGAAGAGCTCTCGAAGGCAGTGGCCCCTCCCGTGTCGCCGGTCGACCTGGACCCGCGTCCAGCGCCGGAGTCCGCCGAACCCGAGGTGGTCGATGCAGGCGCGAGTCCAGAGCCGGAACCCGTAGAACCCGAGGTGGTCGATCTCCCGCTGGGCAACACCGCGCGCGAGGGCGGTGGTCATGCCGCCATGATGAGTCAAGCCTTCATGGACGCGGTGAACAGCGGCCTGTTCGACCCCAAGTGGTACCAGGCCACTTACGGTCTGCGCTTCTCGACGCAGCGGGAGGCGTTCGACGACTACGTTCGCAAGTCGCGTTTCGCGCCGGTGAACCCATCGCCGAAGTTCGACAGCGAAACCTACCTCCGGATGTACATCGACGTCTTTCACGCCCAGCAGAGTCCGCTGCAACACTACCTGTTGCATGGGCGGAGCGAAGGAAGGCGACACGTGCCCGCCACGGTGCGGTGGTTTCCCCGAGAGATCGTTGCGCCCCGCAAGACGCTCTCCCCGGCGGCCGGCAAGCTGAAGGTCGCGCTCTGCCTGCACGTCTTCTACATCGATTTCCTGGATCGTTTCGCCAAGGCCATCGAACGCTTCCCGGTGACCGTGGACGTCTACCTCACGCTGGCGGACGCCAGTTTCGAGACGCGGGCCCGCCAGCTCTTCGGTGAGCATGCGCGGGTCAACAAGCTGGAGACGCGCATCGTGCCCAACCGCGGCCGGAACTTCGGCCCGGTACTGGTGGAGTATGGCCAGGACCTGCAGGAGTACGACCTCTTCTGCCACCTGCATTCGAAGAAGTCGCTCTACTCCGGCAAGGAGCAGACGCAGTGGGCGGAGTATCTGATCGAGTACCTGCTGCGCGACACCTCCGTGATCACCCGGCTGCTGAACGCGTTCGCCGCCGACGGTTCCCTGGGGCTCTACTATCCGACCACGTTCTGGATGATGCCGTCCTGGGTCAATCACCAGACCATGAACAAGGGCTTCATGCGGGAGTGGCAGCAGACGCTCGGCCTTGGACACATCCCCGAGTTCCTGAGCTATCCCGCCGGCGGGATGTTCTGGTCCCGTCCGGAGGCGATGAAGGGCGTTCTGGATCGATCCTGGCGCTACGAGGATTTTCCCGAGGAGCCGCTGCCCAACGACAACTCGATGCTGCACGCCCTCGAGCGTGTGCTGGGGCCGCTGGCCGAGCACCACGGCTTCCGGCAGCTGTACTTCTATCCGCCCACCGGCCAGTTCACCACCGACAACGGCTACATCACCGCGAGCTACCACGGTCGCCTGGAGCAGCACATCGCCAGTATCCAGGCCCACGCCTGCATCAGTTTCGATGTCTTCGACACGCTCGTGCGTCGCGAGTACACGGTGCCGGACTACGCCAAGCTGAAGCTGGGCAAGATGCTGGCCGAACAGGGGCTGGTGCCGTCCGCGCCGGCCTTCGTCAAGCTGCGCAACGAGGCCGAGTCGACGCTGCGCCAGCGCGCCAACTTCAAGGGCGACGTTCGTATCGAAGCGGTCTACGACGAGCTGGCCGATCAACTGGACGTCTCTGCCGACGTCGCCCGGGAGTGGATGGAGCTCGAGTACGAACTCGATCTGGAGATGATCCAGCCCAAGGACGAGATGGTCGAGCTGTTCAATCACCTCGCCGCCCAGGGGCACATCCTGTGGGTGATCTCCGACAGCTATTACAACCGCGAGCAGGTGGGCCTGATGCTGCGCAAGGCCGGCGTGGCCGCGGCGTATCGCCTGATGGTCTCCAGCGAGGAGCAGGCGCGCAAGGACAACGGCTCGATGTGGGTCAAGGTGAAACAGGACCTGGCCGACGAGGGCATCGATCGCCACCTGCATATCGGCGACAACGTGGTCGCCGACGCACAGGGGCCGGGGGATCTCGGGCTGACGACCTTCCATATCCTGCATCCCATGGACAAGTGGGCCGCGCTGGGATTCCCGGCGGTACTGCACGGCGCGGACGGGCTGGACGAGATGGAGATCCTCAAGTGGGGACGGCTGATCAACGAGGTGGGGAGAAATCCCTTCATCGGGGAGTGACGGGACTCGTCGCGGGAGCGGTGTCTCCTGCGGCGGTGGCGATGCCTGCCGCCGAACCGGGATGGCCGAAGTCGTTTCGGGTTCCGGTCGGAGGAGGCATCGGCACTA
>NZ_CEXLVS010000055.1:12087-19075 GCF_982684285.1 Salinicola sp.
GGTCGAGGTCGGCCGGGGCCGGGCGTCGATCCAACTTGCCGGTGCCGTGGTGATCCGCTACCGATCGCCGGCGCCAGTCCAGCGATGTGCTCAGTGGTCGAGGGGGATGCGTGACGACCGATTTACCACGCGCGGCTATCCGCGCCACGTCGAACATCTGTTTCACCGCCCTGACGATGGTGCGTGGCGAGAGCGATATCGTCTGGTCCTCCCTGTTGCACCATGCGCGGCTGGGATTCCAGCGGCTGATCGTCATCAGCTATCTGGAGCACGACTTCCTGCGCCAGTGCATCGACAAGCTGAGGGCCGGCTTTCCCGAGCTGGAGGTCGATCTCGTCGAGCTGGAGAGTCGCGGGCATTTCGGGAGGCGCAAGGCGTTCTACGTCAACCGGGCGCTGTCGATGTTCATCGATCCCAAGCTGGAGAACTACGTCTACTGCTTCGACGCCGACGAATTTCTGTCGCTGGGGGAGCACGGGTCGATCGGTGAATTCCACGCCGCGTTCGCCGCCGGGCTGCAGCGTAGCGATGGATCGGCAGGCGTGGGGGAGTGCTTCCCGCTGCCCTGGCTGAACCTGATCCCCAAGCGTCACCGCTATCAGGAGCGGGACCTGAGCGGCCAGTTCCTCGAGGGCGATTACCTCTGTGTCGATACCCGCCAGAACAGCCGGCACAAGGTGCTGTTCCGCAAGCGTCCCGGTACCCGGGTCCACATGGCCTACCACCAGGCCTTCGCGGGCGAGAAGGATGTGCCCGTGATGCCGGACCCCGAGACGCTGGCCTTCGTGGAGAGAAGCGGGGCCTGTGTCTACCACGTGCCGTTGCGCAGCCCGGACCAGTTTCGAGACCGCCTGGAAGGACCATTGAGGCGGGTCATGATCCAGTCCGACCCGGGGGCGTCTCCGGCTCACGCGGCGCTGTCCCGCGACATCGCCGATGACCTGTTCTCGGCCTGTACTGCCAGCCAGCCACGATTCAACAGTCTTGCCGAAGCCGCTGATGTCTTCGGTGAAGCCATTACCGATAGAAAGATTCGGGCCATCACTCGGTTCATTTACCGCCATCGAGTGGACGTCGGCCCGGTTCTGGGTTCCGCGAAATAGTCGCGGAGCCGAGTTGCCTGGGAATTTACGCCGATGATTTCACGCACTGCCAATCGCCCCCGTTACCGATACGCTATCGTCGCCATCGTCAAGAACGAGCGACGGTATCTTGCCGAGTGGATCGCCTATCACCGCCTGATCGGTTTCGAGCATTTCTACATTGCCGACCACGGCAGTACCGACGACTCCGACCTGTTGCTGGCGAAATGGCAACGCCAGGGGCTGGTGACCGCGCGCAAGTGGGAGCACCAGGAGCTGGCGCAGGTGCTGTGGTATCGCCATGTGCTCGAGCAGCATGGCCACGAAGCCACTTTCATGGCGTTCCTGGACGTCGACGAGTTCCTGGTGCATCCCCATTGCGATCGGCCGCTGGACTGGCTGGAACCGACCCTGGCGCCCGCTGATGTCGGCGCCGTCGCCATCAACTGGCGGATATTCGGGTCGTCCGGCATGCGGTTTCGTCAGCCCGGCGGGGTGCTGGAGCGGTTCACCATGGCCAGCGAGAGCGAGCGGGTCGTCAACTGCCACGTCAAGTCGATCGTCAAGCCGTCGCTGGTGCTGTCGATGACCGCTCACACCGCGGAGCTGAAGCCGGGCTACCGTTACCTGGGCGCCGACGGACAGGAAGCGGCCTTTCTGGATGGCAAGCCGAAGTCCG
Source organism: Salinicola sp. (assembly GCF_982684285.1). Taxonomy (NCBI): domain Bacteria; kingdom Pseudomonadati; phylum Pseudomonadota; class Gammaproteobacteria; order Oceanospirillales; family Halomonadaceae; genus Salinicola; species Salinicola sp. The sequence continues at coordinate 13,849 of NZ_CEXLVS010000055.1, forward strand.
GGCGCACCGAACGGGTCATCGAGACCCCGATGCGGATCTACCACTACAACATCAAGTCCCAGGAGGAGTTCGTCGACACCAAGATGGCACGGGGCCGCGCCAACATGGGGCCGATGCACTCCCGGGACCTGGAGTATTTCCGCAAGCACGACATGAACGAGGTGGCGCTCCGCTTCTCGCCGGAGCTGCTGCGCCGGGTCGACGATGCCAGCCGCGAACTGGCGCCGGAGCTGGCCGCGGCGCCCCCGCAGCCGCGTTTCTTCGTGCATATTCCCAAGACGGCGGGGACCAGCTTCCGGCTGGGGGCCAAGGCCCATCTCGGGGAGGCGCAGGTCTGGCACGACTACGGCGAGACCCAGCGGGAGACCGCGCCGATGGTGGTGCGCTGGGCCTACGAGCGGCGCGATGTGTGGCGGCTCTGGCAGATCCTTTCCGCCCAGGACGTGAAACTGCTGGGCGGCCACGTCAAGGTGGAGAAGTACGCCCATCTGGCGGGCATGCGGAACTGCTTTTCGTTCGTGCGGGATCCCTTGCAGCGACTGGCCTCCGAATACCATCACTTCGTCCGTCATCACGGCTATCGGGATTCGTTCTCGGCGTTCTACCGGCGCCACGACATGATCAATCGCCAGAGCCGGTTTCTGGAATCGACGCGGATCGAGGCGCTGGGATTCATCGGCCTGACCGAGCGCTACGCGGACTCGCTGGCGATCCTGAACGACCTCTACGGCTGGCAGATCCCGGGCATGGCCGAAAACCTGGGACACGCCTCCGTCGACCACGTCTACGAGATCGATGCCGCCGACCAGAGCGCGCTGCGGGAATTGAACGCGGAGGACTTCCAGCTCTATCGCAACTGCGAGCGCCTGTTCGAGTCACGCCTGGCGCTTTTCCATCAAGGCCAGCCGTTCGTGCACGGTGCGATACAGCAGTGCGTTGCCGACAAGGTGGTGGGTTGGGCCTGGTGGGCCACGGACGACAGCCCGGTCGAGATCGAGGTCTGGATCAACGATCGCAAGGTGGGGCGGACGCTGGCCAACGCGCTGCGGCCCGGCATGCTGCGCTGGGGAGCGCCCCGTGGCGCCTACGTCGGTTTCCACCTTCCGCTCGAAGCGGCGCACGGGGATATCGTCGACTGCCGCGTGACGCTGACCCAGCAATCGCTGGGACGGCATCGCGTGCAGCGTACCGCCGCACTCCAGCCCGTGCTGGAATCGTGAGGGAGATCGCGATGCAGACTTCCCTCTCCCCCGTACCGGAGGCCCGAGGCTGGAGGTTCTGGCGGGGCGTGAAACGCTCCACCCGATTCGTCTGCCATCCGCGGCTGAAGCCGCTCCATCAACTGGAGCGGCTGGTGCGGGACGGGTCCGACGAGAGTCGCTCCTATGGCTGGCGCTCGACGGGCAATGACCCGCAGTTCGGCTGGCGGCGCCAGATGCCAATGCCCGGCTGGAACATGCTGGAGGTCGCGATCCGGCACGATCAGCCGAGCGGATCGGTGCGGCTGTACGTGGACACGGGGCGGGGCTTCAACGAGTCGGAGAGCTTCTATCTCACCTTGAAACCGGGCCGCATCGCCAAGCGTCTCTGCTATATCGGCGCGGGCATCAGGGGGATTCGCTTCGATCCGCTGGAGACGGAAGGGTGCTTTGCCATCGAGCATCTGCGGCTGGTGTGGCTGACCCCCTGGTTCGCCTGCGACCGTCTCGCCCAGCGGCTGGCCAATCTGCATGGCCAGTGGCTCGAGACCCCCAAGTCCAGCGTCGTCTCCCGGCTCAAGCAGCTCGCCAGGAAGCAGAACACGCACTGGCGGGCGATGGCGCTCAAGCAGTACGAGGAGACCTTCGTTCGGTTGTGCCCCCGCAAGAGCTACCGGGAGTGGTTGGTGCAGCAGCCGGTAGCCTCGGAGGCGTGGCTATCGAGCCGGCTGGCGGCGTTTGCCTATCGCCCCACGATCTCCATCCTGCTGCCGACCTACGACCCGGCCCCGGAAGCGCTCGAGCGCTGTATCGAGTCGGTGCTGGCACAGCGCTACACGCAGTGGCAGCTGTGCATCGCCGACGATGCCTCCACCGATCGCCGCATCCGCGAACGCCTCCTGCGCTACGCCGAGCAGGACTCCCGTATCGAGGTGACGTTCCGTCCGGTCAACGGGCATATCTGCGCCGCCAGCAACAGCGCGCTGTCCCTGGCACGAGGCGAGTACGTGGCGCTGCTGGACCATGACGACCGGCTGGTGCCCGACGCGCTCTTCCATGTCGTCGATGCGCTGCAGCACCAGCCCCGCGCAGAGCTTCTGTACAGCGACGAGGACAAGATCGACGACCACGACGCCCGGTTCGATCCGCACTTCAAGCCGGCCTGGAATCCCGATCTGCTGCTCGGGCAGAACTACGTATCGCATCTCGGGGTGTATCGGACGGCGAGGGTGAAGGCCGTCGGGGGCTTCCGCCAGGGCTACGAAGGCAGCCAGGATCACGACCTGGCGCTGCGCTTCACGGCCGGGTTGGCCGCGGATCGCATCGTCAGAATCCCGCGAGTGCTCTACCACTGGCACGCCGGACAGGGCTCGACGGCAACCGCTGCGATGACCAAGCGCTACACCGGCGAGGCCGGCCTGCGGGCGGTGCGGGATCATCTCTCCCGGCACGCGCCGGGGGCGACCGCCGAGCCCGGCCGGTTCCCCAACACCTATCGCGTGCGCTGGCCGCTTCCCGACCCGGCGCCGCTGGTGAGCCTGCTCATCCCGACCCGCGACCGGGTGGCGATCCTGCGGCCGTGCGTCGAGGCGCTGCTCGAGCGAACGCGGTATCCCCGCCTGGAGGTGCTGATTCTCGACAACGGCTCGACCTGCCCGGAGACCCTGGGTTTTCTGGCCGAGCTGGCCGGGCACCCCCGGGTGCGGGTGCTGCATTGGCCGCACCCCTTCAATTATTCGGCCATCAACAACTTCGGCGCCCGCCATGCGCGCGGCGAGGTGCTGGGACTGATCAACAACGATGTCGAGCCGATCAACGAAGAGTGGCTGGAGGAGATGGTCAGCCAGGCCTGCCGCGAAGAGATCGGCTGTGTCGGGGCCAAGCTCTACTACCCCGACGGCACGATCCAGCACGCCGGCGTCCTGCTGGGTGTCGGCGGGGTGGCGGGGCACGCCCACAAGTTCTTCTCGCGCCACGAGCCTGGCTATTTCAGTCGACTGCATCTCGCGCAGAACTTTTCCGCCGTCACCGCGGCGTGCCTGGTGGTGCGCAAGTCGCTGTTCGAGGCCGTCGGTGGGCTGGACGAGGCAAACCTGGCGGTCGCGTTCAATGACGTGGACCTCTGCCTCAAGGTCGACGAGGCGGGGTATCGCAACCTGTGGACGCCCTTCGCCGAACTCTACCACCACGAATCCGTCTCCCGCGGGGCCGACGACACCCAGGCCAAACGGCAGCGGGCGTCCCGGGAAGCGGAGTACATGCGCCATCGCTGGCGCCATCGCCTGTTCGACGACCCGGCCTACCACCCCAACCTGACACTGACTTACGAAGACTTCTCGCTGCGATGAGTGCGCGAGGGGAATGCCAATCCAGCCTACGAGGGGACTGATCATGAGCTATCCGCGCTGGGTGGTTTTAAGTGATGGAACCTGCCCGACCGAAGACATCTACTTCCTGAAATCGGTGGCGCCGTGGCTGCAATCGCGTGGCATCGAGGTCAAGCGCATCGACACCAGCTACTGGCGGCTGCCGGTCATGTGCATGCCCTGGCTGGTGGGCGAGCTGCGTAACGCTCACATCCTCGTCTGCCGTTCGCTCAACGCGGCCTGGATCTCGTGGCTGGAGGACAACCGTCACCGGTTGGCGACCATCCGCTATCTGATCGATGACGACATCGCCGCCGCCGCCCTCGACCAGCAGCTGCCCGAGACCTACCGGCGGCGAATGGCTCATGTCTCCTCGCACCTGCAGCCTCGGCTGCTGGCGATCGCCGACGAGGTCATCGCCTGCTGCGAGCCGCTGGCGAGACACTTCAGCCGCCGCCACGATTCGGTCTCGCTGCTGGCGCCTTCGCTGATCTCGCCGATGCCGACCCACGATCATTTTTCCATGCTGGCGCCACGGGTCGGATTCCACGGCTCCCGGGCGCATCTGGCCGATCTCGAGAACATCACGCCGGCGCTGGTCGACATCCACGAGCGCAACGCGGCGTTGACCTTCGAGATCATGCTGGGGGGGTACTCGCCGCTCTCGCTGCGCGGGCTGCAGCGCGTTCGCACGCCGAAACCGCTGGGATGGCGGGCGTTCCAGCGCTATCGCGACCGGCAGCGCATGCATATCAGCCTGACGCCGATGCGCGATACCCCGTTCAATGCCGGCAAGACGTACATCAAGTTTCTCGACAACGCCGCCATGGGCAGCGTGGGGCTCTACAGCGCGCGTTCGCCGTATCGGGAGATCGTCTCTCAGGGCGAGGACGGGCTGCTGGTGGAAGACACCCCCGAGGCCTGGCGTTCGGCGATGCAGCAGCTGATCGACGATCCCGCCACGGCGCGAATGATGGCGCAGAACGCCGCCCGCAAGGCGCTCGATATCGGCAACCCGGAGAAAGCCCGGGCCTTCTGGTGGGTAAGGCGCTGAGCGGCTCCCCCAATTCCCAATTCGTGTCGCCGTCATGGCGACAAGCACTCTCAACCATGACAGGAAATCCCACCATGAAACTCGAATTCACCGCCATCACAATGGTCAGGGGGGAAGAGGATGTGGTCTTCGCTTCCTTCCTGCACCACCTGCGACTGGGGTTCGACCGACTCGTCGTGCTGAGTCATATCGAACATGACTTCCTCCGGGAGTGCGTTGCCGAACTGCGGGATCGCTATCCCGAAAAGGAGATCGCGTTCGTCGAGATCGAGGACGAGCAGGGCTTCTCGAAGCGCAAGGCCGATTACATCAATGGGGCGCTGGAGCTCTACCTGAAAAAGGATTGCTACAACGTCGTCTATGGCTTCGATGCCGACGAGTTCCTGACGTTCAAGAAGGGCCACACGGTCAAGGATTTCTACGCGGGCTTCGCCCAGCGCTTCCCGGGGGAGGAGAACCTGAAGCGGTTCTACTTCCGGTTGCCCTGGATCAACGTGATCTGCAAGGAGCACATCGACTACCAGCAGGATCTCGAGGGTAGACTGCTGGAGGCGGAGTACTGGTCGCTGGGCGAGCAGGCCTCGGACACCAAGGCGCTGTTCGTCTAC